>JAFWCP010000128.1 GCA_017536845.1 Solobacterium sp.
GACAGGGCCAGGGCCGAGACAAGGGCGCTGTGGGAACTGGGAAACCCGCCGGAGGCAAAGGCAGCACGGATATCGAATCTGCGGGTACGAAACCAGACGATGAACGGCTTCAGGGCCTGCGCGATGATTGCCGCAAGGATTGCCGACCAGAAAGGATACATATTTCGTATCATGAATTCTCCTCCTGCAGGGGAAACTATACCACAGAAGAAGACCCTTGTGTTATACTGTCTTGCGAAATCAGGTGAATATGGATTATACAACAGGACAGATTACAGAAGGCAGAATCACAGGCATCCAGCCCTACGGCGCATTTGTCGCTCTTGACAGCAATGTGACGGGGCTGATTCATATTTCCGAGATCAGCGACGGCTTTGTCCGGGATATCCGCCGCTACGTGCATCTGAACGATATCGTTCGCGTCAAGGTCCTGGAATATGACGCACTGACCCATCAGGCTAAGCTCTCGCTTAAGGCCCTGCACAAGACCCACACCCGCTACCGCAAGCGGCTGGGGCCGCATAAGTGCACGATGCCGGACGGGACGATCGGCTTCCGTTCGATTGAAGCGGCCCTGCCGCAGTGGATTGAGGAAGCCTCGAAAACGCTTCTGGAACAATAAAAACACCGAAACCGGTGTTTTTATATTGCGTCAGTTGAACATGATACGGTCGTTAAGGCCTTCGCTCCAGATGATGATCTGGCCGTCAGACTCAACCCCGGAAAGCGACTGCGTCCGGTCAGGATCCATGATCCAGACCGCATCCGCCGCATCACCGGTTTTGGCCGTATAGTCCGCCAGCACCTTTTTGCCGTCTTCAATGCTTAAGACAAACAGGGCGGTGGAAAGGCAGTCAGCTGCCGCCGAATCCGCTGTCACAATGGTGACAGAGTGGTAATACGAAGCCGGATAACCGGTGGCAGGATCGACAATATGGTGATAGGTTTTTCCGTCGGTGCCGATGTAATAACGTTCATAGTCGCCGGAGGTCACCGTGGAAAAGGAACCGTACTGCGAGATAACGGCGGCACTGGCGCCGTTTACGGGATGGACGATGCCGACCAGCCAGGGATTTCCGTCAACCTTGTTTCCGATCGTGCGGATGTTGCGGCCGGCGTTTACCAGTGCCTGATACGGAACATCGCCTTCAATCTTCCGGGCAATCTGTTCAGCGGCGTAGCCCTTGGCAATGCCGCCGACATCCAGCCGGATGGCGGGATCGTCAATATAGACGGTGCTGTTTTCTTCATCAATGATGACATGCTCATAGCCTCTGTGCAGCATGGCTTCCCGGATCTCTTCTTCAGAGGGGACAGGGCCGGGCCTGGGCGTTTCGCCGCTGTTGAGGGCGATGCCTTCTTCCCGGTATTCATGCCAGACAGAAAGCACCGTGCCGATTGTGATGTCAAAGGCTCCGCCGGTCAGTTCACTGAACTCCTTTGCTTTTTCGATCAGGTCAATGATGATCGGGTCCACCTTGACCGGCTGTATGCCGGCATTGTCGTTGACCGTCTTGAGATTGTTGATCCCGGGGTAATCGTTGTAGATGTCAAACAGGTTGTTGTACTGCCGGAACATCTCGACGCCGGTATCAAAGCGGGAACGCATGGCATCTTTGTCAGGACCGGTTTCCTGATACTGGTAAATCGTATCGAAGCCTGCGTCATAGCTCAGGTTGGAATAGCTTTCCAGGGTTTCCGCGGAAGAGGCTGCGGAAGAAACTGCTGATGGGCTGCTGCAGCTGCCGAGCAGGCAGGCAGCCAGCAATAACGTGATTTTCTTTTTCATAGCCCTGAGATTATACCACAGGAAAAGCAGCGCCGCTTTGAACAAGACATGTTCAGTGAATTGACGTGTTTCGTTTTATAAGTAAACATCACCATATCATGTTCAATTATGTGAAAAAATGTTATAATTCCGCAAGTATAACGGAGGAGAGGATCATATGTCACTTTTACAAGGACCGATGCATCATCATCTGCCGGGACACAAGGATCTTACCATGCACAAGGATGTGCTCAAAACAATTGATCCTGATGTTGTCTGGGTGCCTCTGTACAACGGGCCGACACCCTGCCGCCCGCTTGTACAGATAGGTGATGAGGTGAAAGTCGGTACAAAGATTGCGGAACGCAACGACCGTTTCTACCTGCCGGTGTTCTCGCCGGTTTCCGGTACTGTTACCGCGATTGAAAAATTCATGACCTCAGGCATGGCGCAGGGGGATCATCTGCGTATTCAGAATGATCACAAGCATGAAGAGGTAAGGGCGTTTGAACCGTTCGATTACGAGAAGGCAAGCTGGGAAGAACTTCTTGATTTCGTCAAGAACGCCGGCATGTGCGGCCTGGGCGGCGCCGGTTTCCCGACTTATGTCAAGTATCTGAAACCGGAAAACGTCGACCTGTTTGTCGTCAACGCGGTAGAGTGTGAGCCGTACCTGACAGCAGACTACAAGAACATCGAAGAGAACATGGGCCTTCTGAAGACCGGTACGCTGGCGCTGTTCAAGCTGTCCAAGGCAAAGAAGGGCTGCGTGGCGATCAAGGAAGACAAGGCGGACCAGATTGCTGCCCTCAAGACTGCTTTTGCCGAAACGCCGATTGAAATCAGGACCGTTCCCAACTTCTACCCGATGGGCTGGGAGCGTACGCTGGTATTCCAGCTGACCGGCAAGCGGTATGGCATGCTGCCGATTGAGGCAGGCTGTATCCTGAACAACGCGTCCACGGCCATCGCCCTGGGCGACGCCATCACAAACGGCCACCCGATCACCCATAAGTATGTCACCGTGTCCGGGGACGGCATCAAGAACCCGCAGAACGTAAAGGTTCCGGTGGGAACAAAAGCCTGCGAGATCGCGGCAGCCTGCGGCGGCTATACAGCCGAGGATATCCTGCTGATCGCCGGAGGCCCGATGATGGGAAGAACCATTCCCAACGACCAGTTCGTCATCGCCCATCCCAACAACGGCCTGACCGTCATCCAGAATGTGAAGCAGCCCGAGGTCAAGTGCCTGCGCTGCGGACGCTGCACGGAGACCTGCCCGTCCGGCCTGCAGCCGGTCAGAATCAACCTGGCCCAGCATGCGAAAAACATGGATGAAATCGAAAGGCTGTCTGTCATGGACTGCATCGAATGCGGCATGTGCACGTACATCTGTCCTTCGAAGATCGAAGTCACGGAAGGCGTCCGCCGTGCCAAGACCCTGCTTCGTGCCAAGCAGGCAAGGGGAGGTAAGAAATAATGAAATTTACTTTTAAACCCTCACCGAATTACCATACCAAACAGACGACGATCGGGATCATGTGGGATCTGACGGTCTGTCTGCTTTCCATCCTGCTGTTTGCCGCCGTTTATTACGGCATGACCTTCGGCGCGGCATACGGCTTAAGAGTCATCATAATGGCGGTCTGTGCGGTTGCTGCGGCAGTCGCTTCGGAAGCCGTCTTCTTCAAGGCAACCGGCGTCAAGGACATCGCGACGGAAGTCAAGCATTCCTTCAGCTGGGTCACCGCCCTGATCATTGTGCTGATCACCCGTCTGGATGTCAGCTATTACGCCATCATCGTTGCCACGGTGATTTCGATCATCGTCGGCAAGCTCGTCTTCGGCGGCTTCGGTCAGAACATCTTCAACCCGGCAGCGATCGGCGAAGCGATCATCATGAACTACTTCGGAGCTGCCAAGGCAGCCAAGGTCACGGCTGATGTCTTCACCGGTGCTACCCCGATTTCCACCTTCGCTTCCAGCGGCTGGATCATGAGCGGTTCCGCCCTTGGCGACCTGGTTGACAAGGCCGGCGGCTTAACAACCATGTTCCTGGGATCCTACCCCAGCGTTGTCGGCGGCTCCTGCGCACTGCTGATCATCCTGTGCGGCATCTTCATGGTATGGCGCAAGGACATCGACTGGCATCTGACGGTTACCTACCTGCTGTCGATCTTCGTGATTTCCCTGGTTGTCGGCCTGTTCCATGGCGGCGCGTTTGAATTCGCGTTCCTGAACCTGATCACCGGCGGCACCCTGTTCGGCGCGGTATTCATGATGACCGATCCGGTCACAACACCGTTTACAATTCCCGGCCGCATGATCTTCGCATTCGGCTGTGCGTGCTTCACGCTTCTGATCAGATGGAAGGCAAACCTGCCTGACGGCGTCCTGTATTCCATCCTGCTGATGAACATGGTCTCCCCGGCCATTGACAAGTTCGTCAACGGCAACCAGATCAAGGAAGCCGACAAGATCCGCAACAAGGTCATTATCTGCGGTGCGATCTTCTGCCTGATCCCGATGCTGGTGGGCGCATTGACCAAGGTTGAAACAAAGGCGGCCGAACCGGCTCCCGCGCCGGCACCGGCAGCAGCTGTTTCTGCCAATGACTACAGCGCCAACAATGCTTCCTGCACCGCGGAAGGCGGCGGCGTCTATGCCTGCAAGGCGGACGGCTACGCGGCCCAGAATGAAGGCGGCGCGGCCAATGAAGCAAAGATCACCATCGCCGACGGCAAGGTCGTTTCCGTTGAAGTCACGACCGTCAGCGATACCCCGGGCATTTCCGATTCGGCTGTTTCCGCCGACGCTCTGAAAGCCTATGAGGGCAGCGCGACCGAAGACGTCACGACCGGTGCGACAGCATCATTTACAGAAGGCTCCATCAAGGCGATGATTGCAAAAGCGCTCGCCATGGATGCTGAGTAAGGAGGGAATGTATGAACAAAGAATCTTCAGTTTACAAGATGCTTGTATTGGGCATTCTCTGTGCGGTATGCGGCCTTCTGTTTTCCTTTGTCAACAAGGTGACAGCCCCGATCATCGAACAGAACCAGCTGGCCGTCGTCAAGGCGGAACTGGAAAAGATCTATCCCGGTGCCGACTTCAAGGATGTCACTGACGACTACATCGGCCAGGATGAGACAGGCCTGATCGACGGCATCTACGTTGCCGAAGGCAAGGGCTATGTGTTCACGCTCCATGGCACAGGTTACAATTCCAACGGCTTTACCTTCCTGGCCGGCTTTGACAATGACGGATCGATCTCCGGCTTTGCGGCCATCGAGGAAAACGAAACATCCGGCATCGGCAAGCGCTGCTTCGATGACGGATACATCAGCCAGCTGACCGCTCTGACATCGGCGGACCCGATTCCGCTGCTGTCCGGTGCGACCCTGACTTCCACCGCGATCCAGAAGGGTCTTGACGCTGCCAAGGCGGTATTCAACGCCGTCAACGGCATCGAATATGATCCCAACGCTGTCGCCGCCAACCCGACCCTGGGTGAAATCGACTTCAGCGACAACAACGCTTCCTGCACCGACAATGGTGACGGCACCTACGCATGCTATGCGGACGGCTACCTCGCCATGAACGACAACGGTGAACCCAACGAAGCGCTGATCACCATCAAGGACGGCAAGATCGTCTCCATCGAGATGGTTGCTGTCAATGATTCCCCGGGCATCTCCGATTCCGCCGTCAGCGCCGACGCGCTGGCTGCCTACGCAGGTGCTGATCTTGATACTGACATTGTCACCGGTGCGACAGCATCCTTTACGGAAGCGTCAATCAAGGCAATGGCCCAGGCCGCTCTGAAGATGGCGGCCGGCCAATAAGGAGGAGATTATGAGCGAAAAGAAAGAAAAGAAGCCCGGCTTTTTCGCCTCGCTTCTGACCGACAATCCGGTGTTCGGATTATATCTGGGCATCTGTTCGACCCTGGCCATCTCAACCACCATCAACAATGCCATTGGCATGGGCGTTGCGGTCACGGTCGTCCTGATTCTCTCCAACATCCTTGTCTCGCTGGTCAAGGACATCACGCCTGACGACATTCATATCCCTGTATACATCGTCATCATCGCGACCCTGGTCACGATCGTCGGCATGCTGATACAGGCGTATACACCGAGCCTTTATTCGGCACTTTGCGCCTTCATTGACCTGATCGTCGTCAACTGCATCATCCTCGGCAGAGCGGAAGCATTCGCTTCCAAGCACAACGTTGCCGAGAGCGCTTTCGACGGCCTGAAGATGGGCATCGCC
>JAFWCP010000129.1 GCA_017536845.1 Solobacterium sp.
TATGGTATTGCGGGGGAAGCGGAAAGGGAAAAGTCAGATGAGGAAATTACTGTTGGCAGCTGCCATGTTTATGGCCCTGCTGAAACCGGCTGCGGCACAATCGCCGAAAGGACAAGGTATTCATCACCGAAAACGGCAGGCAGTACTGGTATGAAAACGGGGTCAGGCAGGGCGTGAAAGGTGATCCGAAGAATATTATCGATGCAATTTACAAGGTTGAACGCGGCCGGGAGATCTATGATCCGGCAAGCAACGCCTGGTACTGGCTGGATGCCAGTGAAGGCGGGGCAGTGGCCTGTTCCAAAGAAGTCTGGATGCCTTATATCTACCAGAATGAGCCGAAAGGCACATCTCAGGGCAAATGGGTGCGTTACAACAGCCAGGGAAGAATGGTCAAAGGCTGGTATGCCAATTCCAAAGGCGTCTATTTCTATGATCTGGATACCGGTGAAATGTACAAGGGCCTTCATACGATCCGCGGCATTACATATTACTTCGATCCGGTCACCGGGGTCAGGCGCAGTTCCTCCCCGAAAAACGGTAATCTTAAATAACCGCCGTCCGGCGGTTGTTTTCTTATCAGCAGCCTCTGTCTTTGTTACAATAAATCAGAAGGAAAGGAAATACATCGTATGAAATATACAGAACTCGGCCATACGGGAATCAATGTATCACGGATCTGCGTGGGCGGCATGTCCTTCGGCAGGATCGTGGAAGGCGGCCACCGCTGGCTGCTGGATCAGGAACAAACAACATCAATGATTGCCGAAGCATTCGACCAGGGCGTCAATTTCATTGATACGGCCAACCAGTATGCTGCAGGCTCTTCCGAAGAGTTTATCGGCAGAGCACTCAAAGACCTCGGCATTGCCCGGGACAAGGTTGTGATCGCATCCAAGGTCTACTTCAACGAAGGCCATCTTTCAAGAAAAGCCATCCTGCGGGAGATTGAAGGAACTTTGACGCGGCTGCAGACGGACTATCTGGATCTCTATCAGATCCATCGTTTTGATTACGATACACCGATTGAAGAAACAATGGAAGCTCTGCATGACCTTGTCATTGCCGGCAAAGTAAGGGCAATAGGGGCCAGTGCCATGTACGGCTATCAGTTTCATAACATGCAGCTGTGTGCCCATGCACACGGCTGGACATCGTTTTCAGCCATGCAGAACCATTACAACCTGCTGTATCGTGAAGATGAGCGGGAACTGATCCCGGTCTGCGAACAGTATGAGGTTTCCCGGATCCCGTATTCGCCTTTGGCCGGGGGCCATCTGACCCATACCGGCTGGCGCTCGGGCAGCCGCCGCTCGGATACCGATAAAATTCTTGCCCATAAGTATGACATGTATGAGCAAGAGGATCTGGCGATCATCGACAGGGTCAGTGAGGTCGCTGAAAAGCATGGTGTTTCCATGACGCAGGTGGCTCTGGCCTGGCAGTATTGCAAAGGCGTGGCGGCGCCGATCGTCGGCGCGACAAAGGCAGCGCACTTCAAGGATGCCTGCAAGGCGGTGGATCTTGTCTTAAACGACGAAGACGTGAAATATCTGGAAGAGCTGTATACCGTCAGGCAGCTGGTCGGGCTGATTCAGCATGGCTGATAGGTGTAGTTAAAATGAAAACGGCAGGGCGTAAGCCTTGCCGTTTTCAGGTATGTTCTTACTTGGATGCGTTTTCGCCCGCGATACGGCCGAAGACGACGAAGTCTGCAACAGCGTTGCCGCCCAGACGGTTGCCGCCGTGGACGCCGCCGGTGACTTCACCAGCTGCGAACAGGCCCGGAATGACGTTGCCGTCAGTATCGATGACTTCTGCATTGGTGTTGATCTTGACGCCGCCCATGCAGTGGTGGATACCCGGGGAGATCTGTACAGCGTAGAACGGAGCGTTGGAGAGGTCAGTCAGGCAGGCATCGAAGTTTTCACGTCCGAATTCTTCGTCCTTCTGGTCTGCGCATGCCTTCTGCCACTTTTCAAGGGATTCCTGAACAGTTGCTTCATCGGCACCGATCAGGCCTGCCAGATCAGCAACGGTATCGCACTTGATCATCATGCCCTGCTTGCAGTACTTTTCGATAACGGTGGAACCTTCATACATCTTCTGGTCTGCGATCAGCCATGCATAGCTGTCCGGCTGTTCATTGACGTGGCCGGAAACAACGTCTCTGGTCAGGATCTCGTTGCAGAAACGCTTGCCTTCCTTGTTGAGCAGGATAGCACCGTCGCCGCGCAGGGATTCGGAAATCAGGGAGCCGTCTTTCTGGTAGACAGTCGGATGGATCTGGATCTGTTCGAGGTCGACGAAGTCAGCACCGATTGCTTCAAGGAACGCAATGGCGTCGCCGGTGATGGTCGGCGCATTGGTGGAGACATAGCCTTCAAGATCAGGACGGTACTTGACGATCAGTTCAGGATTGGAACCGAAGCCGCCTGTTGCAACGACGACAGAGTTTGCATGGATCGTGATGTTTTCGCCGTTGGCACCTAATGCATGGACACCGACAGCCTTGCCGTCTTCCATCAGGATTTCATCTGCCTTGGCGGAGAAGATGGTCTCAATGCCGAGGTCGCTGCAGGTGTTTGCCAGATGTTCAACCAGGAATGTACCGACGGGGAGGATCTTGCCTTCGTCGTTGACGGGTCTGTGCTGTCTCTTTGTGGAAGCACCGCCGGCCTGGCCGATGTTGGACAGAGGGGCGCCGATGGAATCGAGCCAGTCAATCGCTGCCGAAGAGTTGGCGGCGAGGGTTCTGACCAGATCCGGATTGTTGA
>JAFWCP010000130.1 GCA_017536845.1 Solobacterium sp.
CTGTCTCAGTGAAAATGAGAAAAGCTATCTTCAGCTTGTACTTGATCAGAAGGTATCCAGACTGATCTTTCTGGATCGGAAAACAAAACTGCGTCACGCTGTGGCTGTCAGGGTCAAAAGCATCTTAAAGAGAATTCGAGGATAAAAGACAGTATGAAGAGGGTTGGCACATATGACATTGCAAAGGCGCTGTTGATCCTGCTGGTGATACTGGGCCATGTTTTACAGTATGCCAATCCCGGCTATGCCATTCTGCAGTACGCTCTTGTACAGAACTGGATTTCAAGCTTTCACATGCCGGCGTTCTTTCTGCTTTCCGGCTACCTGTTCAATGAAGAAAAATGGAAGAAGGCTTCTTTTATGGCCTTTGTCAGAAAACGGCTGTATACGCTGATGATTCCCTATATATGCTTCGAAACCATCGGCTTAGTCTACAAAGCTCTGGTTCTGCATAGCCAGACCATTGGCGAAGGTTTTGTAAAAATGATCACCCTTCAATGCAATGTCGGGGCAGACTGGTTTCTGCCGGCGATGTTTCTGGCACAGATTGTGTTTTTGTTGGTGATCAAAACAGTATCCCGGAATTATCTGTGGTTTTTTATCGTACCTTGCATGTGCGCGGCGTGGGTGTTTCCAACCGGTGCATTATGGAGGGTATTATGCCGAAGTGTGCTTGCGCTGGGCTTTCTTTTGACAGGTCTTGTCTTACAAAAGCATGTTAAGCCAAGAGAAAACAGCCTGAAACGCAATGCGGCACTGCTGAGTTTTCTTTTGACAAGTATGCTGTCGCTGGTCATATTTAAATATGCCAGCATAGATTTCTATTTTTGCCAAATAGATCATCCACTGTTGTTTTTTCTGGCTGGTGTCAGCGGGTTTATGATGGTTCTTTCGGCAGTAACGTGGTTAGGAAAAAACTGTTTTCTGTCCTGGCTGGGAAAGAATACACTGGTCATCATGGGCACGCATCAGCTGGTTTTGTATACCGTACCTGCTTCATCAAGCATGGTATGGGTAGTTGGAATATTTGGTTCTATCATCATGCTTGAATGTATCATTGTGTATCTGAGTGAGAGGTATGCACCGATTCTTGTCGGCAGAATCAGAGAATGATCATCACAAAGGAATAGGATATGGGTAATGATAAGGCAAAACGTGAAATACATCTGGATCTGCTCAGAATTCTGGCCCTGCTTGCAGTCATCTCGGTGCATTGTACCGGGATGGGCAATACAGAAGCGGTTCCGACAACAGATTTCAATCGTCAGATTCTGATTTTCTTTGATGCGGTCATGACCTGGCAGATACCGATATACGTCATGATTTCCGGCCGTTTTTTTCTTGATCCGGAAAGAACTGTTTCTGCCACAAGGCTTGTGAAGGCGGTAAGAAGGATTGTAATAGCCTTCCTTGTATGGAATCCTGTTTATCAGCTGTATTACATCGTTTCAGGTGCCTATCGTGACCTGAACTGGAAAGGCATTCTTTCCATGGCTGTCATCGGGCCGTATCATTTCTGGTTCCTGTTCATGATCGTTTTTCTGTATGCAATCACGCCCTTTTTGCGGGAAATCGTGAAGAACAGACGACTGGCCGAATACTATATTCTGCTGTTTATTGTGTTTTCTTTTCTGACTGGTTATGGGGAATCATTGCCGATTGTGGGCTCTGTCGTAGCCCAGGTTGTGACCAAGACAAACTTCCATTTCGCACTTGGCTATGCGGGGTATTTTGTCCTTGGGTATTACCTGCATCGTTATCCTCGAACAAAGCATCAGGAAAGGTGGCTTTATGCAGCAGGATTCGCCATGTTTGTCATCACAGTGTCTGCCAGTGTTTACCGTGCAGTTCTGGAAGGCTATGACGGGCAATGGTATACGGGGTATCTGAAGCCGAATCTCATTCTCATCAGCAGCGCTGTTTATGTCTTTTTCTGCAATCGTGTCAGCCGGATATCATTTTCGCCGGCATCCAGAAAACTGATTGCTGAGCTGTCAGCCAACAGTTTCGGCGTATATCTCATCCATGCGTTGATTGTGGAAGGGGCGGGAATGATTGGATTGTCACCGTTGATGGTTTCGCCTTTGCTCATGCATCCGGTGATTGTGATGCTGGTATTTGTACTGAGCAATGCTTTCGTCTTTCTGCTGCGGAAGATACCGGTCGTCGGAAAGACCGTCATTTGAATGGAGAAAATATGAATATTGATTTTGTGATCCTTTGGGTAGATGGCAATGATCCTGCCTGGCTGTCCGAAAAGCAGAAGTATCAAGGCAGTGTGGAAAATGAAAGCAATTCCGTGAACAGATATCGGGACTGGGGTTTACTGCCGTACTGGTTTCGGGCGGTAGAACAGTTTTCCCCTTGGGTTCATAAGATCTTTTTTGTGACCTGGGGACATATTCCTTCTTTTCTGAACCAGCACGCAGAAAAACTGCAGATTGTCCGCCATGATGAATTCATCCCTGCGGAATACCTGCCGACCTTCAGTTCTCATGCCATCGAAATGAACCTTCACCGCATTCCCGGGTTATCCGAGCATTTTGTCTACTTTAATGATGATACCTTCATGTTAAGGCCCTTTTCTTCGGAAGACTTTTTCCGGGGTGGGCTGCCGTGTACGAACGGCAGTGAGGTGCCGATCGAACTGATCGGCCGTCCCGGTGTCTGGCAGCATGCCGCTGTAAATGATCTTGGTATCATCAATCGGCATTTTCCCAAGCGTGAAGCGGTCAGAAAGCATGGGAAGA
>JAFWCP010000131.1 GCA_017536845.1 Solobacterium sp.
AAGGAAAGCGGAGGCAGTATTATGAACGAAATGATGAAAGAATTCCGCATGCTGTGCCGTGAGTACAGGAAGGAAAAGCAGTGGCTTGAAGAGCTCTGTTCCGATGTCCTGACGGACAGCCACACAACGCCCCGGGTCAGCGCCCAGATCAGCTTTCTGATGCAGGACGTGCACCGGGTGGAGGACGTCCTGAAAAGGATTGAGGAGAAACACGGAAGCCGGGCTGCCCGCATTGTGCGGCAGGTCTACGTGGAAAACACGAAGGTGGCTGATGCCGCTGCCATGTTCTGCATGTCGAAACGGTCTCTGGAGCGGAATCTGAACCGCTGGGTCAGGGAAGGGGTGGCAGACCATGACCGGCTTTGACCTGAAAAAGGAGTGCGGCCGCTATTACGCCTATCAGTCAAAACTGGCTGAAGTCGAAGGCACCCTGTCCGAGCTGCAGAACATGATCTACGGCCTGCAGGCAATCCGCTATGACACCCATGTGACCCTCAGCGTTTCCGAAACCAGGCGTATCAACCTGATCCAGAAGAAGGACCGTTATGAAGCGTTCCGGCAGCTGCTTGAGGAAAGGATCCGGCTGGTTGAGGAAAGCTTTGCGCGGATGCGCAATCCGGAAATCCGCAACCTGCTCTGGATGGCATGGGTGGAAAAGTACAGCCCGGAGGAACTGGCCCGCCGCTGGGGCTGGACGGTTGCGTTTACGAAAAAGAAACTGCTCAGGGCAGAACAATCGGCTTGCAAACAGGAGGGCAAAGACGTATAGTTTCCCAAGGAGGTAAACCAATGAATCCAATCATCAAAGACGATCTGCAGGCCATGCGGGAAGCGTACCTTTCCGACGGGAAAGCCCGGGTCGTCCGCAATGCATTAACAAACAATGACGTCACCACGATCAGCCGTGTGTTTGAGGCAAAGAGCGCCAATCCCAACCTTTTCAGCATCAATCTGAAGACCATGGGCGCTGTCAACCAGAAGAAGTCAGGCCGCTGCTGGATTTTTTCGGCATTGAATATTCTGCGGGAAAAGATTGCTGCGAAGTACGACATGAAGGAATTCGAACTGTCACAGAATTATATCGCGTTCTATGACAAGCTCGAAAAGACAAACTATTTCCTGGAAGTGCTGATCGCCGAGAAGGACAGCCCGCTTGACAGCCCCGTCAACCGCTATCTGCTCCATACCGGCGTTCATGACGGCGGCCAGTGGCACATGTTCACAAGCGTGGTGAAGAAGTACGGCCTGTGCCCGAAGAGCGCCATGCCGGAAACCTACCAGTCTTCCAATACCAGAGGCATGAACGGCATCCTGAACCACAGGCTGAAGAAGTTTGCGGCAGATATCCGCAGTCATGAGGAACGTGAAATCCCGGCCCTGAAGAAACAGGCGCTCAAAGAATGCTATGGGGTGCTCTGTTCCTGCTTCGGCGTCCCGCCGGTGTCGTTTACCTTTGAATATGAAGACAAGGACGGCAATTACCATGCCGAATACGACGTGAAGCCGCTGGACTTCCTGAAGAACAGCCTGGACATGAACCTGGATGACTATGTCGCCATCATCAACGGCCCGACCGCCGACAAGCCTTTCAACCACATGTACACGGTGCAGTATCTTGGCAACGTTGCGGACGGGGAGCCGGTGCGTTTCCTGAACCTTGACATTGATGCGTTTAAAAAGCTGATTCTGGCCCAGCTGGAAGACGGGGAACCGGTCTGGTTCGGCTGTGACTGCGGCAAGGCGGGCGACCGTGAAAACGGCCTCTGGGATGATCAGGCGTTCGACTATGAAGGGACGTTTGACCTTGACCTTTCCATGACCAAGGCGGAAATGCTGGACACCGGCCTTTCGGCCATGAACCATGCCATGGTCTTTACCGGCGTGAACCTGCGTGAGGGCAGGCCGGACCGCTGGAAGATCGAGAATTCGTGGGGCACCGACGTCGCCAACAAGGGCTATTTCATCTGCAGTGATTCCTGGTTTGACCGCTATATGTACGAAGCGACCGTAAACATCAAATACCTCAGCGAGGAACAGAAGGCCGCCCTGCAGGAAGAACCGAAAGTCCTGGCACCCTGGGATCCGTTTGGCTCCCTGGCTGACTGACAATCCGAAAAGACAGCACTGCTGTCTTTTTCTTCGGCGGTGGCTTTGCTATAATGGTAGTCGTTTTTGAGGTGATGTTATGAAAGTCGGTGTGATTTCTCTTGGCTGTGCGAAAAATCTTGTGGATACGGAATACCTGCTCGGGCTGCTGGACAGTGCCGGTGTTGAGGTTGTGCAGAAGATGGCGGATGCGGAAGCCGTCATCATCAACACATGCGGGTTTATCGAAAGCGCCAAGACCGAGGCCATTGATACGATCTTCGAAGCCGCTTCCTATAAGGAGCAGGGGCTGAAGAAGCTGATCGTCATGGGCTGTCTGGCCCAGCGCTACAAGCCGCAGCTGGAAGAAGAAATCCCTGAAGCCGACTGCATCATCTCGATTGATGAATACGGCCGGCTGGGCGATATCCTTGGCAGCCAGCTGGGCGTCAGGATCCCCAATACCTACGGCAAGACGCAAAGACGGCTTTCCGGCAAGCCCTGGATGGCCTATCTGAAGATTGCGGACGGCTGCGACAACAAATGCAGCTACTGCGCGATTCCGCTGATCCGCGGCCCGTTTAGATCCATGGATGAAGATGCCCTGGTGGAAGAAGCCCGCCGCCTGGTGAAACACGGTGTGAAGGAACTCAGCCTGATTGCCCAGGATTCCTCCCGTTATGGCTACGACCTGGACGGGAAGCTGCATCTTTCTTCCCTGCTGAGAAGGCTGAATGCCATTGAAGGGGCAGCCTGGATCCGGGTGCTGTACCTGTACCCCGATGAGATCCCGGATGACCTGATCGAAACGATGAAGACGTGCGAGCATGTCCTGCCGTACTTCGATATTCCTACCCAGCATGGCAGCAGCCGCATGTTAAAGGCGATGAACCGCCGTGGCAGCCGCGAGCTGATCCGCGAACGCTGTGCCCGTATCCGCAGGGAACTGCCGAAGGCTGTCCTGCGCACGACCCTGATCACCGGCTTCCCCGGCGAAACCGAACAGGACCATGCCGACAACCTTTCCCTGCTGAAAGAAATCCGCTGGGACCATCTGGGGGTATTTACCTATTCCAGCGAAGAAGATACGCCGGCCTATGATCTGGCCGATGACATTCCTTTTGAAGAGAAGGAAAGAAGGCGCAGAGAACTGATGGCGGCCCAGGCGGAAATCGTTGAAGAAGAAAACCGGAAGCGCATCGGCATGGTTGATACGGTCATGGTGGAAAGTGTCGACCCTCTGACCGGCATGTACATCGGCCGCAGCTATATGCATGCGCCGGATGATGTCGACGGGTCGGTCCGCTTCCGCAGTGACAAGGCCCATCAGGCCGGTGATTTCGTGTCGGTCAGATACCGGAAGGCGATCGGCATGCGCCTGATCGGAGATGAAATTTGAGGATATTCTATGTTCCATATCAGTGACCTGAAAAAATATGTCCGCTGCCCGCGGATGTTCCATCTGGAAAATGAAGCCGACAAGGAGGAGTTTCAGCCTTATATCCGTCTGGATGAAGAGGTCAGCGCCTTAGCGGCGGTGAAGCTGGGCATCGGCGAACATTTCAAGGGTACGGTCGGTGATGATCCGGCCCTGTCCCTGGAAGCAATGAAGACATACGACTGGCTGATCAAAGCCCGTTTTGAATACCGGAACCTGCGCATCAAGGTGCCTTTCCTGCACCGCAACGGAAACGGGTGGGATCTGTATTTCCTTTTCATCGGTCTTTATCCCAAGGCGGATGACATGCAGTTCTACTGCGATACGGTCTGGGTGCTGCGCAACAACGGCATCCAGCTGAAGGATTTCTACATGATCCATCTCAACGGCAATTATGTCAGGGGAAAAGAACTGGATCTCGACCGGCTGTTTGTCATCTGCGACTGTTTCTACAACAACAGGAACAATCCCTCCGGCGATCTCAAGGAGACGATCCTTGAGAATATGCATGACCTTCATGGCCTGCTGCGGGAGATGGAGGGCAGTTCCCTGGAAACTCTGCCGCCGCCGGTGCGGACAAACCGCTGCACTTCGCGCCATAAGTGCCGTTTCTATGAAACCTGCTTCCCCAACGAAAAAAAGGAACCGGACAACTCGATTACGACCCTGTTCTCTTCCCAGTACCGCTACCAGATGGCCCAGAAAGGCATCAGCCGGCTTAAAGACGCCGACATCAGCCTGCTGGAAGGCTCAAGGGTGCAGTATGCCCAGATCATCAGTGATGCCAATGAACGGATTTTCGTCGACCGTCCGGCCCTGCGTTCCTGGCTGTCCTATCTGCGTTATCCGATTGCCTTCCTTGACTTTGAATGGGAACGGTTTGCCATTCCGCCCTATGAAGGCATGCGGCCTTACGATGTGCTGCCGTTTGAATACTCCCTCGACATCCTGTATGAAGACGGCACGGT
>JAFWCP010000132.1 GCA_017536845.1 Solobacterium sp.
GGCAAGGTCAGGTTCATATTCATCGATTTCATCCGTCTCATGAGCAATGACCCGGCCCAGGCCGCCGGTGGCCACGACAAAGCAGTCGTCGTTGAGCGCTTCCTTCATCTTGCGGATGATGTATTCGCAGGCACCGATGTACCCGTACACCACCCCTGCCTGCATGCCGGCGATCGTGTTGCCGACAAGGATGCTTTCCGGCTTGCGGATTTCGATTTCCGGCAGCTTGGCTGCCTTGGAGGTCAGGGCGGAAGCGGAAATGCCAAGGCCGGGCATGATGACGGTATGGCGGAAGACGCCTTCGTTGGAAACATAGTCAAAGGTTGTCGCCGTGCCGAAGTCCACGACGATGCAGGAACGGTGGTAGGTATAGAAGGCGGCGGCACAGTCGACAATCCGGTCGGCCCCGACTTCTCTTGGCGCGTCGGTTTTGATCTGGATGCCGGAATTGACGGTTGCGTCAATCAGGATCGGCTCTTTGCCGATGAACTTCTTCACCGCCCTGGTCAGAGAATACATGATGTTGGGCACGACGGAAGAGATCACCGTATCAATGATTTCTTCCCGCCTGACATTGTAGGTATTCAGGAATTCCCGGATGCTGATGCCGAACTCATCGGAAGTCCGCGTGATGCCGGTGGTCAGCCGGAATGTGCCGACCGCCTTGTCCTTCTGCATCAGCTGCATTTTGATGTGGGTATTGCCCACGTCCATGGTCAGAAGATACATGTTCAGTCCTCCTTCTTCTTGATTGCGGCAAGGATGGAAGGCGGCACCATGGCGGACACGTCGCCGCCGTTATGCCAGACTTCCTTGACCACCGAAGACGAGAGGAATGAATACTCGGGTCTGGCGATCATCAGGAAGGTTTCCATTCTGTCGTTGATCATCATATTGGCCGTTGCCGTCTGCAGTTCGAATTCATAGTCGCTGACGGCCCGGATGCCGCGGACCATGACATCGCAGCCAAGGCCGGCCGCATACTGCACGGTTAAGCCGCTGCCGACGATGACGACGGCATTGGTGATGCCCTTTTCACGGATGGCTTCTTCGAGCATCGTGATTCTTTCTTCGGTTGTAAATGTGTAGTTTTTGCGGGGGTTGTGCATGATCAGCACAACCAGCTCGTCAAATACCCGGGCTGCCCGTTCAATGATGTCCATGTGGCCGTTTGTCAGCAGATCAAACGAACCGGCGTAGCACGCTTTCATCAGGTTTCCTCCCTCACTGGTCTGATCAGAATTTCTTCCCCGCTTTCACCCCTGACCGATACTTCCGAAAAGATCCGGTCGGTGATTTCGTCCAGTTCTTCCCTTGTATCCGCCCTGAGGTAGCCGCGGGCAAAGTAAGGCTTAAGCCCGTAGTTATCTACAATATCGCCTTCTTTATAGAAGAGGTCCGTCTGCAGGCAATGTGCTTCCAGCACCTGCTTCAAAACCGACTGATCTGTGACACGCGTGCCCTGCCTTGCAAAAAAATATACCACACAGCAGTGTTTTGTGAAACAGGGATTGTTCTCAACAAGAATCCGTTTCACTTCATCCGGTTCATAGACCCCCGCCAGCATCAGTTCTTCAATGTCCGCACCGCCGGCCAGAGTGACCAGTTCATGTTCATAGCCGAACATCCTTCCCGCCACTTCGCACACCTCTATGCCGTTTTCATTGTAAAAAAACTGCATGGAAAGCGGCCCTTCCTGCTGGCCGGTATATGCCGCAAACTTTTTCAGCACTTCCAGCGCTTCCGGCAGGATTTCCCGGCAGCGGCGGGCCGGGTAGACATTGCGGTTGCTTGAGGGCACCGTATCGCCCGTAAAGGGGTTCTTTTCCCGGTCGGCCAGCGACAGCGGATAGACGATGCCTTCATGCAGCCAGGTCATGAAGTTGTACTCTTTTCCCCGGGAGTACTCTTCCACGATGACTTCCGCCTTTGAGCCGGTGCCCAGGCGGTTGACATCCCCAATCCTTTTTCTTAACTCTTCAAGGGAATGGACGACGATAATGCCTTTGGAGCCATAGCCGTCGACCGGTTTGACAACCAGCGGGAAGCGGAAGCCGGCAATCTCTTCATCCTGAAAATCCACCGGGATGCGCCTGTTTTTCGGCACGGCAACGCCGGCTTCGGCAAGAATGCGTTTGGTAATATCCTTTTCCCGGTAGAACGGGATCTGTTCCGGCTTTGCATACCAGGGAAGGCCGGCCAGGGCGGCGATTTCCGTCACCTTTTCAAAGATCAGGTCGGAAAAAGAGCCGGTTATGCCGTCCGCCTTTTCCTTTACCAGCATCCCTGCGACTTCTTCCGGCCTGCGGATATCGATGGTATATGCCTTATCGGCATACTGTTTGGCAACCCCATCAGGATAGCCATCGCAGACAATGGTCTCATAGCCCTTTTCCTTTGCCAGCCTGACAAGCCGGATGAACTCCAGCGAACTGCCGATCACTGCAAGACGATGCATGTTCCCTCCTATAGCAGGAAGATCAGGATTCCGGCAATCATCAGGCAGAAGCCGGCCGCCTTTCTCTTCGAGATTTTTTCGTGCAGCACCAGCAGGCCGATCAGGATGACCAGGATCTGCGAAGCCGCGTCCCATAACGGCGACCAGGAAAGCGGCAGCTTCCGGTGCGCCAGAATCGTACAGAATGTCGAGCCGAACATCATGCCGTAGCCCAGCATGACCGGCACGTTCATATACTGCTGAATCAGACTGTCATAGTGCTTATCCGCAGCCTTCTTGAGGATCAGCTGCGACAGGGCGGCAATGGTCACCCCGGCAAGCATGATCAATACGCTGACCAACATGCTACTTCACCTCGCTGACGACCAGGAAGACCCCGGCAATGATGACCAGCGAGCCGATGATCATCGGCAGGGTGATCGTCTCATGGAAAATCAGATACGCTATCAGCATCGTATAGACAGATGACATGGCCCGCGAGGCGTAGCAGGTCGTCAGGTCAAAGCGCTTGAGGAACTGCTGCCACAGGATGGCGTAGACAAACAGGATCGCCAGCATATAGATGATTGTATTGGAGAACACCTTCCGAAAATCTTCACTTTGGAACAAATAGCGGAAATTGGCCAGCCCGAGAAATTTCTTTCGTCCGCTGATCGGATCCCATTTGAAAAAGCTCATATA
>JAFWCP010000013.1 GCA_017536845.1 Solobacterium sp.
CATGGGCCATGACGGCGCCGTCATTCCACCATCCTGCAAGCAATGCGGCGTCTTCTTTCTGTGCATTGCGGATATGCAGATTCCGATAGACAAGATTCATCGTGATCCCTTTCTGCCGGCTTTCGGCCGGCCCTGCCAGGCCGGCCTGCGGACCGGCGGCTTGATGCTTTTATCCTGATTCTGCCTGATAAGCAGAACGATGTTTTCAATGGAACGGGTAAAAGGAAAATTGTCGGCCGGCTGGACCCTGCGGATCCTGTAGCCGTTTTCCAGCAGGATATTGATATCGCGGCGCTGGGTTTCCGGATTGCAGGAAACATAGACAATCCGGGCAGGACCAAGCCGGGCAATCGCCTGCATGAAGTGGCTGTTCAGGCCGGTACGGGGCGGGTCCAGGAAGACCGCATCCGGTGTATCTTCCAGATCATCGATGAAGGATGTGACATCATCAACGATGAAATCGACATTCTCGATACCGTTGTTTTCGGCATTCCTCACCGCGTCCTGGACGGCATCTTCATTGAGCTCAACCCCAAGGACATAGCCTGCTTTCCCGGCCGCCAGAAGAGAAATCGTCCCGGTGCCGCAGCAGGCATCCAGCACCGAGTCCGTGGCTTTCAGATCCGCCATTTCCAGCGCTGTCTGATAGATCACTTCCGTCATCTGCGGATTGACCTGGTAGAAGGAACGGGCGGAAATGCGGAATTCGATATCGCCGATCTTATCGGTGATATATCCCTTTCCGTAAAGGACCGTATCGCGGCCGCCCAGCACCATCGAGGTATGCTCGCTGTTGCGGTTGAGGATGATCGTCTTGATTTCCGGGTGTTCCCGGACGATGGCCTTGACGAAATTGCCGGAGGAAGGCAGCTGCTTGGAGCCGATGACCAGCACCAGCAGGACATCCCCGGAAGCGTGGGAAATACGGATATAGGCATGGCGCAGGACGCCGCGGCCGCTTCTTTCGTCATAAGGCTGAATGTGCATGGAATCGCATAAGGCAGCGATCGTCTGCAGGATGCGGTTGGCTGCTGTATGCTGGATCAGGCACATATGGGAATTGACCATCTTATGCGTGCTTTCTTCATACAGGGCCGGGAAGACCTTGCCGGCCTTTGTCATGCCGAAGGCGGCATAGACCTTATGGCGGTAATGGTAAGGATCTTCCATCGCCTTGATGGGGTCGACTTTATATCCGTCAAACAGGCGGAAGACTTCCGACTGCTTGATCTTCAGTGATTCTTCGTAGGGCTTGTTGATGAAGGCGCAGCCGCCGCACTTCTCAGCATAAGGACAGGTTTTCACAGTTTCACCTCCGGCATGGTCTTCACCACGCGTTCTGTATGGGAGCACAGCAGGTCATAGGACTGATGGCCGCAGGCAACCAGGGTATAATCCGTAATGCCAAGGGCCAGGGCCGTTTCCATGTCATGGACGGAATCGCCGATCAGCCGGCAGGATGCCGGGTCGGTTCCGGATGCTGCCATCCACTGTTTCGCCATGGCGATCTTCGAGCCGCCCAGCAGGTTGTCTGTGCCCAGCACGGCCGCAAAGCTGCCGGTCAGGCCGAAGCCTTCAATCTGGCTGCGCAGCTTGTCCTGACGGGCCGCGGAAATGATCACATTCTGCCATCCCTTCCGCTTTGCCTCGGCCAGTTTTTCCGGAAAGCCCGCCACCAGCGTGCAGCGTGGAAACTGCTCGTCATACAGCCTTGTGAACTCCTCTGATATTTCTTCATATGTTTCATTTTCAAATGTGTAGCCAAGCCTGACATAGTAATTGCGCACCGGAAAGCAGAAGATTTCCCTGTATTCCTCAAGGCTCAGCTGCACCGGCATATTTCTTTCCTTCAGCATGAAGTTTTCCACTTCCAGACAGATCAGTGTATCATCCACGATCGTACCGTTATAATCCCAGATCAATGTTTTCATGTACTGTATTATACACTAAAAAAGAAGAGACACCATGGTCTCTTCTAACGGTTGTATTCGGTCAGAATGTAGTTGATGTTCGCTTCCGTAAAGGCAGCGGCTTCCTGCAGGTCCTTGCCGTTGACAGCTTCTTCAAGCATGTGGTTCAGCTGGTAGGCAATCGTATCCAGGCCGCCGCAGGCCGGCAGTGCCTTTGCCCGGGCCAGGTCGTTGGTCCATTTCAGGATGGCCGGATCACGGTCATTGACATCAAAATAGGTCGGTTCCATGCGTATCTTTGTCACCGGCGAGACGGCCTTAGCCGCAACGCAGAATGGTGCGCTGACTTCGGCACTGAGAAGGTATCTGGCAAACTGGACGGCTGCCCATTCTTCATCGGGCGTGCTTTTCAGCAGGACGGCCCCGGTCTGGTACGACGGCGTAAAGTCGGTGCCGTTTTCCGTCTGCGGCATGACCGCAATGCCCAGATCATCCCCCAGCTCGAGCCACACCCGGTCGGCAATGCTGCCGAGGAAGGAAGCGGTTTTCTCTTCGTTGAGGTCGCCGCTGGTAAAGCCGGTTTCGGCAGTCTGGGCAATCTGGCCCTGCCGGATGCCATCCAGGACAAAGCGCAGCGCTTCACTGTGGGAGCCAATGTCAGATGTCAGGGTTTCCGTATTTACAAAAGCAGCACCATCCTGGATCAGCAGGGTTTCCATCAGCAACGATGCATCACGGTCGGTGATTTCAAAGCCGCTGATGCCATAGGCATCATGGATCTTTGAAGCCGCATCCATCAGGTCGTCCCAGGTAGCCGGGCCGTTTTCATAACCCGCTTCGGCAAACATTGTCCGGTTGTAATACAGCACGCTGCCGCTGGTGGTCATCGGCACCATGTGCATGATCCCGTCCCGGAAGCCCTTAGCGTCGTTGTACGCCTGTCTGTCCAGGATTTCCTTCATGTCGTCCGCATAGGCTTCAACATCGCCAAGGATCGTCAGGGCAGGATCGCTGCTGACATATTCGGCCGCCTGGGCAGGGGTCGCAAAGAACAGGTCCGGGCCATCCCCTTCGGCGTGGACAGCAGCGCTGAGGCCGCTGTAATCCGTGACATCTTCCAGAACGACGGTGATCTTCATCCCGTTGGTGCTGTTGAAGGCATCGGCCGCCTGGCCAAGGATCTTCTTCAGGCCGCTGTCATAGATGCCGTTCCAGACAGTCACGGTCACCGGACCCTCGGGAACATAAGCAGATTCCGCTGCCGAAGATGATGCCGAAGACGGTTTGGAACAGGACGCCAGGCTGAGGGCAAGGACAGCTGTCAGGGCTGTCCGTGTAAGTTGTTTCATCATTCCTCCTTTTCAGCTGCCTGTCCGGTTTCCCTGAGCCACAGGCTGACTGCCGCGTCGGATGGCATGCGCCAGTCGCCGCGGGGCGACAGCGTAACCGAGCCGACCTTCGGTCCGTCCGGCAGGCAGCTGCGTTTGAACTGCTGGCTGAAGAAGCGCCGGTAGAACCGCTGCAGGGCTGTGACCAGATCCGCGAACGGGAGCTCATGATAGGCGGCGTAAGCATAGGCCAGAAGCTTCTTCGGCTCCATGCCGTAGCGGAGCGTATAAAACAGGAAGAAGTCGTTGAGATCGTACTTGCCGATCTTGTCTTCGGTCTTCTGGGCAATCTGGCCGTCCTTGCTCGGGGTCAGCTCCGGGGAAATCGGAGTGTCCGCGATGCTGAAAAGGATGTCCTTCAGTGCTTCATCGCCGCAGGTTAAAGCATATGACCTGCAGATGAATTTGACAAGTGTTTTCGGAACGGAAGCGTTTACACCGTACATCGACATGTGGTCGCCGTTGTACGTGCACCATCCAAGGGCAAGTTCGGACAGGTCGCCGGTGCCGACAACAAGGCCGTTTTCCATGTTGGCGATATCCATCAGGATAGAGGTCCGCATTCTTGCCTGGGCATTTTCATAGGCGGTATCGCCTTCTCCCTGATAGCTGCCGGCATGGCCGATATCAGAAAGGTGCATGCGCACCGTATCGCCGATCGGCACGACCCGGATTTCATCAGCAAGTGCCTTCATCAGGCCCATGGCGTTGTTGTAGGTCAGCGAGGTCGTATTTCCCTGGCTGGGCATCGTCACGGCGATGATGTGGATGTCTTTTTCGATTCTGGCCGCTTCATGGCAGACAATCAGGGCCAGGGTGCTGTCAAGGCCGCCGGAGATGCCGATGACCAGCTTCCTGATGCCGGTTGCCCGCACCCTTGTTGCCAGGCCATGGGCCTGGATGCGCAGGATCTTTTCACAGCGCATGGCCATTTCATCCGTATCGGAAGGAATGAACGGATTGCGGGCCACCATCGCCTGTTCGGCGATCAGCCTTTCGGCCAGTTCTTCGGAATTGTCCGCTTTCAAAGCCGGCATCAGCGCGGGAATGCGGGTAAAGCCGGGCTGGTTTTCAAAGGTTGTCTGGTGCGTACGGTTATAGGAAATCTTATCCAGGTCAATCAATGCATCCAGACAGATATCGTTTTCAAAGATACTCTCCTTCAGCAGGGAACCGCTGTCGGCGATCATCGCATGGCCGGAGAAGACCAGGTCGGTGGAGCTTTCATCCATGCATGCGGATA
>JAFWCP010000014.1 GCA_017536845.1 Solobacterium sp.
CAGTGTGCTCAGATCAATTTCCAGCGTATCCATGATTTCCTCGTCGCTCAAGCCATGAGAACGGAAAGTCTTTATAACTGTACTTAACAGACGGCTGATCTGTTCGTCCTTCTCTCTGATCTGTTCGTCCAGTTCTCTCAGCTTTTCGATATACCAGATCAGCTGCTCAGCTTCCTTTCTGTGCTGCTCATCCATGTCATCAAGCTGATTCCGGATTTTTTCCAGGAAACCGGGGAACAGTTTTTCCAAAACGATATGCATAATACCCTCCTGTGCTTTTTCATAATCGTGGTTCCGCATGCTAAAATCGTGCAGAACCTCTTTTTCCCCTGCCGGTCCGGCAGCGGCAGGGAACGCAGCACCGCAGCAGAAAAACCCGGGATTTCTTATCCCAGGTACATCTGCAGTGTGCTCAGATCAATTTCCAGCGTATCCATGATTTCTTCGTTGCTCAAGCCGAGAGAACGGAAACGCTTTACAGCTGAACTTAACAGACTGCTGATCTGTTCATCCTTTTTGCTGAGCTGTTCATCCTTTTCGCTGAGCTGTTCATCCTTTTCGTTGAGCTGTTCATCCTTTTTGCTGATCTGTTCATCCTTATCTGCAAACTGCTTCCTGATCATCGCCATAAATTCAGGAAAAACCTTTTCTATCACTGTATTCATTTCTTCTGCCTCCGTGTACTTTTCCAAAATGGGGTTCAGCACGTTAAACCCGTCCAGGACATCCTCAACTTCTGCCTTGAAATCGTCGGCATGTTCCGCAAGCTTGTTGAATATGACTGCCGCATCATTTTTGCCAACATTCTCAGTCAGTGCCTTCAGAAGGAGAAGGCCTTGATCTGTCAGTTCTCTCATCACAACTATCTGAATCGGATAGGACTGATAGAAAGTGATCCGATATATGCCGTCAATGTCTGTGTTCATCATAACACCTTTTTCCCTGGCGATTACTGTCAATTCGTCAAGAAGCTTATCCGGTTTTCTTGCCAGTATGCAGGTGATGCAGGCCCTCTGGGCGGGATCATGACGGTTGTCTGTCAGATACTTTTCAACAGCCATGGAGCAGCCTGTATGGGCATGCTTCAGATCCTCCATCGTCAGGGTGTCATGGATGCCTTTGTACTCAATGTAGTTCAGTTCCCGGAAGAACCCTCGCGTTAAGAGTGAACCTTTATCAAGATCGGAAGGATCGCCGAAAATGATCGTATCCGCAAATCTGACACGATTGTCAAAGCCCACTTCATGCTGCATGGTCATCTTCGCAATTCCGGGATCATCCGCCTTAAACAGCCGCAGCAGCGCATAGAATACTTCATGCCATTGAATATTCTTACGACGGGTCTTCTGCTGATCCTGATCACCGGCATTACCGGCTTCACGATTGACCTGATCTGTATTCTTTTCCGCCATCTGCAGCTCCTTTCACAGCAGAAGGCGCACCTCCTGCATTTACTATATAGTCAGAAACAGCAGGAACGACCGAAAAAAAGGAAATTATTTCAGAAAAGTTTATCCTTAATCAGCAGAGTGAAAACAGGAGGCGTTTCAGCCTCCTGTTGTGATAAGTATGAATGATGTCCGGAATCAGCCGACCAGGACACTGCCGCCGATGAATTCACGCAGGATGGAATCAACCGCTACCGCGCTGTCATCGGTAATGTCCGCAAACCGGTCCAGGAAATCCAGCATGCGCTGGGCTTCGCAGTACACTTCCGAGGTATCGGGGATCTCTTTCAGCAGATGATAGACATGCCGTTTGAGCACCGGCAGTTCATAGAGACAGTGGCTGTTGAAGAACATGTCCGCATACCTGCTGTACGGCAGTACATTGACTTCTTCCCCTTCCCGGACACTGCGCCAGGCTTTCAGGGTTGTCTCGGCACTGTAGCCTCTTGTCCTTTCATCCCTGGCAATCCTCCTCAGCAATCGCCCGTCGGTGGTCGGCACACGGTGGTGGGCGTCAAGGTTCAGCTGGGTCAGAGGGCAGATGTAAATCCGGCACTTCTCCTCTTCCGCAATCATGCCCGTCAGCTTCGGGTTGAGGGCATGAATGCCCTCAACGACAATCGGCTGGCCGGCTTCAACGGATGTAATCCTTTCGCCGAAGACCTTTTTGCCTTCGATGAAGTCAAAGGTCGGGATATCCGCCTTGCCGCCGGCAAGCAGGGTGTTCATCTGCTGCTCGAACAGTTCAATGTCCACTGCATCCAGGGATTCAAAATCCAGCTTGCCGTTTTCATCCGGGATCATGTCTTCACGGTTGACGAAATAGTCATCGGTGCCAAGATACAGAGGTTTCAGGCCCAGCACCCGCAGCTGGATGATCAGCCGCTTGGCAAAGGAAGTCTTGCCGGAAGAGGACGGGCCGGCAATCAGGATCAGCCGTTTCTGGTCATTGCGGATTGCCGCGGCGATTTCCGTGATCTTCTTGTCATGCAATGCTTCACACAACAGGATCAGGGAATTCAGCTCGCCTTTCTCGATAACCTTGTTGAGCTCGGTGGCATCATGGATGCCGGTGATCTTCTGCCAGTGCAGTTCTTCCGCAAAGGCTTCATAGATGACCCGCTGTTCCTCAAATTCAGGCATCACGGCCGGATTGAGGATGTGCGGGAACCGCAGCAGCACGCCGTTGCGGAAACGGCGCAGTTCAAACATCTTCAGATGGCCCGTAGAGGGAACGGTATAGCTGCTCAGGGGATGGATATAATCCGCCAGGCTGACCTGCTGGTTTCCCTGCACAAAGGGCAGATCCATCTCGGCCAGTTCCTTCATCCGTTCATACACCCGGCTGACCTTGTCATCATCCAGAGCGGTGCGGATGGTTGTATACAGGCCTTTTGAAAGCGGGTTGGCAATGGTGACCGCGACATCTCCCAACTCATCCCGGACAGCCTTGAGATACAGCAGGATCAGGGAATTCTGGTAGGCCATATTGGCACTGGGGTCACGGATGTCCAGCAGCTGCAGTTCTCCTTCCGCTTCAATTGCTTCATCAAGGCGGATGTTGCGCTGGGCAAACCTGGCGAGATAAACGGGATACGCTGTCTCAACCTGTTCCATCACCGCCAGCGGCGTGATGGCATTTTCAAACGGGATCTTCTGCCCGTTTACCGTCAGATACTTTGTCATGCTTCTTCTTCCTTCATCAGGGCATCCTGGGCGCTGAAGGGATCCTCGGAATCATGGATCTTGTGGTAGCGGCCGTTGGATGCCAGCAGTCTGGCCTTGGTGTTGTCGGCCATGTAGATATCAATCATATGGTGGATCCTGTCCCGGCAGTCAGGGTCGTAAATCGGGACGGCCACCTCCACCCTGCGTTCGGTATTCCTGGTCATGAAATCCGCCGAGGAGATGAACATCTTTTCATCCTCCCCCTCGGAGAAGACGTAGATGCGCGAATGCTCAAGATAGCGGCCGACCAGGGCACGGATCTCAATGTTGTCGGTTTTGCCCGCAATTCCGGGCAGGATGCAGGAAATGCCTCTTACAAACAATGTGATCTTGACGCCGGCGCAGGAAGCTTCCTTCAGGCGGGCAATGATCTCTTCATCGGTGATCGCATTGATCTTCGCGAAGATGCGGCCTTTTTCCTTCTTGGCGATTTCCTGGTTGATCAGGTCGAGAATGCCGGGTTTGAGGCTGACCGGCGCAACCAGCAGGCTGCCGTAATGGCCTTCAAGATTGCCGATGGCCATGTTCTGGAAGAAGACGACCGCGTCGCTGACGATTTCCGGCCGGGCTGTCAGCAGGGCCAGGTCAGTGTACTGGCGGGCGGTGTTTTCATTGAAATTGCCGGTCGCGATCAAAGCGACGTGGCTGACATGCTTGCGGTCAACCGCCGTCACCAGGCAGATTTTCGAATGCACCTTGTAATGGTCAAAGCCGTAGATGACATTGCAGCCGGCATCTTCAAGCTGCTGGGAATAGTCAATGTTGTTCTGCTCGTCAAACCTTGCCTTCAGTTCAATCAGCACATCCACTTCCTTGCCGTTCTCCGCCGCCTGGCAGAGGTAGCTGACAAGCCGGGCCTGGCGGGCCAGCCGGTAGATGGTGATCTTGATGGAGACAACCTTGGGATCATTGGCGGCTTCCTTCAGAAGCTGCAGGAAAGGTTCCATGGATTCATACGGATAGGAAAGCAGGATATCCTTCTTCTGCACCTGTGCAAAGATCTTCTTGTCCTTTTCCAGGGCCGGGTTCCATTTCGGCTCGTATGGCGGATAGAGGAGCTTTTCCTTCTGAGCCTCGCTCAGCAGGCCGGCCAGGGCAAAGGCATATTTCATGTTCATCGGCGCACTGCAGACGAAGAACTCGCGGCGGGTGATCTTGAGATGGGTCAGCAGGTACTTTTCCAGCCTTTGCTGGGGTTTTACCGACAGCACCAGCATGGTCACGTTCATCTTCTTCCGTTCCTTAAGCACCTTCATCATCTTGCGGCGGTAATCGGGAATATCGTCAAAGGCTTCATCTTCGACTTCCAGATAGGCACTGCGGGCCAGGGTCAGCTTGCATACATCAAGGATTCTGG
>JAFWCP010000015.1 GCA_017536845.1 Solobacterium sp.
ATTGCGACAAATGCTGCCGGGGACTGCGTACGGTTTGATAAAAAACTGGAAGTTTTAATCTGTCCGCCAAAGATGTTCATAAATGCAGATAACAAAGCCTATCTGCAGCTGCTGGATGCATTGGAGCTGATGGATAAGGCACCTGTTGATATTGATCAGCCATATGTGATACTGGCAGAACATATCAAGAAGAACAATCTGAAATATGAAACACTCTTGTCCATTGCGGACAGATATTACAATCAGAAAACGATTATCAGACTTGCTCACACAGCAAGCGTAGGGTGGGGTGAACATGAAACTGCATAACGATTCGTCTGCATTCAGGGTATTGCTGGATGCGGTTCATGAACGTACTGGTTATCGTACTGATGTGATTGAGAAAGACTATTATGTTGTATTGATGCTGAAGGAGCTCGCTCAGATGCAGAAAAACGGACTTCCTGCTTTCTTTAAAGGTGGAACAGCATTGTATAAAGCAATCAAAGCAACAAATCGCTTTTCTGAGGACATTGATCTTTCAGTTGATACACGAGGATGCAGCAGATCACAGAATGCCAGACGGCTGGAGCTTGCAGCAAAAAAGTATACATCGCTTGTTCGGGATGTTTCTGCAGGCAGGACAAATCGTTCTGAAGTTTCGCTGTTTATACATATGATCCGGTAACTGTTTATGATGCGAATGATGCATTACAAAGATTTGGCAGGCTGAAGATAGAGGCCACATCCTTCACGATCAGTGAGCCTGTCCAGGAGCTTGAAATATCGCCGATTATCTATGATTTTGCTGAGAAAAGGGAACAAAACGTATTGCAGGAGATGTATGATGTATTCCCGTTCTCAATCATGACGATCACAATGGAACGGATCTTCATTGATAAACTGTTTGCAGCAGAAGCATATGTCAGACGATCTGCAGAAAAACAACGGGCATTTGAAGCGGCTAAGCATATATACGATCTTTCAGTCATGATCCAGCAGAAAAACATTCAGAACCTTTTTGCGGATGATGATCTGATGAAAAGACTGCTGGATATTCGAATTCAAGAGGAGAAGGGACGGCTTGACGGGATTCCTGGTATTCTGCCAGATGAGTTCATCGCTTTTGAACAAGCTGCAGAAAATGAGGAAGTCAGAAATGCATATGGAGTCATGCAGTCACAGTATGTGCTCAGACCGGATGATAGAATCCCTTATGATCTGGCTATGGAAGCGTTGCGTGAAATTAAGCAGATGCTTATGAATAATCGGTCTTGGAGATTCTACAGATTCATTTCCAAACAGTGATAACATACATGGCGTTCGCTTCTTCGTTTGTTCAGACAGTGCTGTGTATTGTCTGGCTGTATACCGCTGCGAAAAAGAAGGAACAGGAAAGAAGTTCTGCTGTGCAGGAATGAATGAAAACCGGCTGTCTGCTATGATAAACAGACAGCCGTTATTTTTTCTTTTTCGGGGCGGGGAGTTCGGGATACATGGCTTCCAGAAGTTCTTTCAGGAAAGCTTTGTCATCCAGCTCATTCACCATTAACATTTTCGCAGCGCCTTCATACGGCAGTTCATACGGTGCTGTCGGCATCATGGCTCTGGCTGCTAAGACGGGCTTGACCAGGAAACGGTTGTCATAGATGCCGCCGACAATCCGGCCCTGGTAGTAAATGATGTACTCTCCCATCATCGGCCTAAAGAAGATGTCATCCAGCTCGGAAAGCTGTTCGGCGATATACGCCCGGTATTCTTCAGAGGATGCCATATGGGTATTACAGCCTCATTTCGCCTGTTCCGGGATGATGGTCGTGTGATGAAATCGGATATTGGTTCACTTGCATACAAACCTCCTCTGTCTGCCGGTTCTATTATACAGGCTGCCTGTTGTCATTGATGTGAAAAAGTGATCGTGTTTCAGTGGAAAAGGGCATTATGATAAAAAACGATGAAAGAGACAGTTATGGCCAGAGTTGTGGGTGAAGGTAGACAGGACTGCAGTGAAATGATCGCTGAAAACAGTTTCTATATTGATAAGACGGCATTCATCCGGGAATGGTGGAAAAGCATCAAAGATGTCACTTTGATTGCCCGGCCGGGACGTTTCGGGAAAACTCTGACCATAAATATGACAGAACGTTTTTTCTCCAATCGTTTTGAAAATCAGCCTGAACCTTTCCGAAATCCGGAGATAGGAAAGGACGATGAAATAATGCGTCTGAAGGGAACGTATCCGGTCATATCCATGACGTTCATGTCGGTAAATGGCAGTTCTTATGAATCTCTTCTGAAAGGATTTGATTCTCTCATACGCAGGGTCTTCAGACGATACCGTTTTCTTGTTCATGATCAGGAAGTCCCTGATGATGATCGGGAATTTATCGCGTATATGGGAACGAGAAAGAAGGATGCGGAAGGCCGGTACGCGGTATTTGATGAGGAAGAAATCTGTGAGTCGTTTATCAGGCTTTCAGAAATTTCTTCAAGAGAACATTTAAGGAAAACGAGTTTCCTGATAAAGCCTTGATGACAGGCATTCAGAATCACATAAATGATTTTTGAAACAGCTGATATCATTTCTCATCTCCATTCAGTATTACAAAGAAACAAGGTCCGGCTGATGCCTGACCTTGTCGTTTTCCGAGAGTTTTTGAAGAAGCAGCTGTTATTTCAGGATACCGGTCAGCTCATCAAAGTGATATGTCCTGCCGTCAATCTCCCTGTAGCCTTTCACCATTTCCCCGGTAATCAGGTCATAGTAATAGGTGTTGCCGGCCTGGGCAGGATAGAGGCTGATGTCTGAACCCTGTACGGTATACCAGCCTTTGATCATGGCACCGTCATGGTTGTACCTGACCCATTTGCCATCCGGGTTCTTGCCTGTTAACAGGTCTTCCTGGAAGATATACGGCATCCAGACTTCCTTGTCCGTTGCCTTGGCGCCGGTATAGATGCAGTCCAGCCAGTACCAGGCATTGGTCTTGGGGTCATAGATTTCCCGGCCTCTTTCCAGCCCGAAGGTTGTATCCCAGATGTTTTTCGGATCACCCGGGACAGCCTGCCTTGACCAGTCTTCGTACCAGTAGCTCTTGCCGTAAGAGGTGATGAAGCCAAACAGCCGGCATTGCCGGGTTCTCCTTCAAATACGGTGACAGGAATCTGCTTTTCCAGCATGGAGCCGTCATGCTGGTAATAGAAGGCGGATAAGACGGTATTCCCGGGTTTCATGCCTTCCAGAAATGTTTTGTGGTTGTAAATGACGGTTCTTGCCGTAAAGGGAGAGGCAATGCGGTAATAGCCATCCATCGGGAGGGAGGCACCTTCCGGATTGGCAGAAGCGGTCAGTTCCCTCAGATCACCTGCGGCAATGGAAATCCAGTCGCTCATCCGCAGGGAAGATGCTTTCTGAAAGGGTTTTGCGATGGCATGCAGTGCTGTATTCTTTTCGAAGATATAGTCATACAGGTCATACGGATTCAGGTAAGGATCCATAGCATCCGGATCCGTTGACCATCCTGCCAGTACCAGATCCGGGTCAGCATAGGAAACCCGGATGTATTTCCGGCAGGGATATCCTTTGGGCACCTTCAATGACATGTTGTAACTGGCCTGGTCCGTACCGTCTATGATCTCACCGGACAGGGAATTGATGAGGATCACTTCCACGGCCGGCCGGTATACGGCATAGTATGTCGTATTCTGATCTGCCTTTGCCAGGTCAAGGCCGTCAGCCGGGATTTCCGGTTCACCGTTTTTGACGGTGCTCCAGCCGGCAAAGGCCAGGCTGTCATCGTTGATTTCTGCTTTCAGATGCTGGTAGAAAGGCCTGCCCGCAACGGCGAAGAAGGAGTGGATGGGGTATTCATTCGGGTAGATGATGACATTGCCCGGACTTGCTTCCAGCCGGATGACGATTTTCTTCGCATAGCGGCAATAGAGGGTCATGTCTTCGGTCGGGGTGTAGTCAAGGATGTCATCCGCAGCCAGGTCGACATCTCCGTCCGGGGTCAGGCTGAAGCCCAGAAAACCGTAATTGCTGTCAACGGCCTGCGGTTCGGCGTAAAGCTCGGTATGAGACTGACGGACGCTTTTTCCCTTTTCCACATGGAACGGCACTGTGCCGCTGCTTCCGTTATACGTGCCTTCTCCTGTTACAAACGTGATCGTAATTATCTCTTCTGCCTGTACGCTTACCATCTGCGGCCATGCCATGAAAAACATGGCCAGGGCAAGTGTGGCAATGATCCATTTTCTGTTCATATAAACTCCTCCGTTACCAGTATTGTATCTGATTTTCTTCATCTGCGTGGGGGAATTGTCATGGGGCTTCAGGAATATATCGAAAGCATGGTGTGAAAGCCACAACGGACCATCAGAAAGCGGAAGAGATTTGTGATGCATATGTATTCCATTGCAGACTAGTTTTGAACTTTATGGGATTAATATGTAGAATAGAAATAGCATAAAGAAGAAATGAAAGAATATATGTTAAAGAAATTATTGGAAATCATGCTGGCGTTGTTTACGGCGATGCCGTCAATGGTCAAGGCGGATGAGGAAGGGAGGATCATTCTCAAGCAGGAAGAGTACATCATTGAAGGAATGCGGTCGTTTCTGATTGAATATGAGCTGTATCCGGAAACACTGGACCATAAAGACCTGAAAGTAAACATCGATGGAAGTGCCATAGCGATGTATTCTGCTGATGAAGGGGCTCTTAAGTTCCAGACTGATCATCCGGGAACGTCAACTGTCACGATATCAACGCTCAACGGTGACACCGCAACGGTAAAAGTGACAGTCAATGATGTGACAGCGGAAAGGATTGCTTTTGAAAAGCCGGAATACACACTCGGTGTAAACAACGTTATTGAACTGCATATGTTTACTCAGCCGGAATATGCGTTCTATACGATTGAACAGGCTGTCGTTTCTGATGATTCCGCTATCAAAGTCGAAGGTGTTTATTTCGGTACGGTTCTGTTAAGGATTTTAAAGGAAGGGATTACACGATTGCCCTGACGATCGATAACCGGGAAGGTGAAAAGTATACTGCTGAAGCAGTGATCCATTCTGTCTTCAAGCCGGTTGAAAATATCAGAATTCCGATTGACCAGTTCACGACAGTACCGGGCAATCTTGCTGTGGTATACTGGCTTGAACCTTTAGATACTTCGGAAAGAACGGTATCAGTTACTTCCAGCAATCCTGAAGTTGTGCAGGTGCCGGAGACGACAGACAATTCGACTTTCAGTGTCAGACTGCTGAAGGAGGGTGAAGCTGACATTACCATAAC
>JAFWCP010000133.1 GCA_017536845.1 Solobacterium sp.
GCTTTGCGGCACGATTGCTGGAGGCGGCACGGTGATGGCCGTCTGCGATATAAAGAATCGGAATGTTTTGGAAAACAGATTCGATCTGCTGAAGCTGTTCCGGTTTGGAAACTACCCATACCTGATGAGGGACATCCGCCTGTGTGAAATCATAGACCGGTGTCACCGCGGTAAGTTCATTCAGTAATTGAACCGCTTCCGGCGCATCCGGAAACGTCAGGAATACCGGCCCGGTCTGTGCCCGGCAGGTAAGAATATGACGGGTTCTGTCATCTTCCTTTTCGGCTACTGTCAGCTCATGACGGCGTATAATGCCGGATTCATATTCCTGACAGGATACCGTACCGACAAAGCCGGTCTGTGTATGCGTCGATGTGATCTCCCGATAGATGTAATAACAGGGCGTATCATCCTGAATCATTGTGCCATCAGCGGACAATGCCTCCAGGTTTTCCTTTGCCTTTTCATAGATGCATGGGGCATACAGGTCTGTTCCTTCCGGAAAGTCCGTTTCGGATTTAATGACATGTACAAACGAAATCGGGTCTTCGGCCAGGCGGCAGGCCTGTTCATAGTTCAGTACATCATAGGGGAGGCAGGCGACACGCTGTGCCTTGTCCTGGGCCGGGCGGACTGCCCGGAATGGTTTCAATTGCGCCATGAGCGACTCCTTTCCGCAAAAAGGGACCAAGGTCCCTTTTCAATTAATAAGAATGAACTTTGGACCACTTCGCGAACTCTTCATCTGTTGCAAGAACAGAATGCGTTTCCGTCAGTTCGTGAAGATGTCCTTTTGTGTAATCCACTCCCTCTTTTTCCTTATCATATTCTACTGCAATCCGCTTCTTTTCAACGCGAGGATTTGGATGCGGGATCGCACTCAGCAAAGAGCGGGTGTATGGATGTACAGGATTCTCGAAGATTTCATCGGTTGTGCCAGTCTCAACGATATGGCCCAGATGCATGACGCCGATCCGGTCAGAGATGTATTTGACCATCGAAAGATCATGCGCGATGAACAGGTAGGTTGTGCCAAGTTCATCCTGCAGGTCTTTCATCAGGTTGACAACCTGTGCCTGAATCGAAACGTCGAGGGCGGAGATTGCCTCATCGGCAATGACAAGCTTCGGATTCATGACCAGAGCTCTTGCGATACCGATACGCTGACGCTGACCGCCGGAAAACTGATGCGGATAACGGGTCGCATGTTCCTTGGAAAGGCCGACCTTTTCAATGATCGCATAGATCTTGTCTTCCAGATCCTTCTGATCCTTGTAAAGATGATGAATCTCCAGCCCCTGGGCAATGATTTCCTTTACCTTCTTGCGCGGATTCAGGCAGGCCATCGGGTCCTGGAAAATCATCTGCATATTGGTGCGAAGATAGCGTTCATCTTCCTTTGACATCTTTCCGCTGATGTCATGACCATCAAAGATGATCTTTCCGGCAGTCGGATCATAAAGACGGATCAGAGCACGTCCGGTTGTGGATTTGCCGGAACCGGATTCACCGACAAGACCATAGGTCTCGCCTGGGTAAATATCAAAGCTGATGCCATCGACCGCCTTGGTCGTATACGTGGAGCTGATGCGGAAATACTGTTTCAGCCCTTCTACATGAAGCAGAGGTTCTGTATTCTTATCAGGCATTGTCATTCAGAATTCCCTCCTCCTTCATTTTCTTCATCCGGTCTTTCAGCTGATCCGGCATCTCTACTTTCGGAGCACGCGGGTCACAGAGCCAGGAAGCGACACGGTGCTGGCCGCCAACATCATACATCGGTGGCTCTGCTTCGTAGTCGATCTTCAGCGCAAACGGGTTGCGCGGCGCAAAGGCATCCCCGGTCACCTTTTCCAGCAGGTTGGGCGGCGTGCCCGGAATCGCAAACAGACGCTTGGAATGGGTGTCTGTATCCGGCATGGAAGCCAGGAGGCCCCAGGTATACGGATGACGCGGATCATAGAAGATCTCGTCAATGTTGCCCTTTTCAATGATGCGTCCTGCATACATGACATCGACATAGTCTGCGACTTTGGCGACAACGCCAAGGTCATGGGTAATGTAGATAACCGCAAAGTTGGATTCCGCCTGGATTTCCTTGATCAATTCAAGAATCTTGGCCTGAATCGTAACATCCAGCGCGGTGGTCGGTTCATCGCAGATAAGAATATCCGGTTCAC
>JAFWCP010000134.1 GCA_017536845.1 Solobacterium sp.
AACAGTTCAAGTCTTATGACAGTACAGAAGCCGGAACGTACATTCTTGATGCCGGTGATTACTACATCACTGCTGCCGCCGACGCCCACAAAGCCGTCAATAACATCCTTGCTGCCAAGGGAAAGACAACAGCCGACGGCATGGATGAAAACGGTGACGAAAACTTCACCGATATCTATACAGTCACTGCTCTTGACGCAAAGACCTATGCCGCAGATTCCTACAGCGGTGAAGAAATCCACAATCTCTTTGACGATGCAAAAGGCGATTTCAAATACCTGACAAGAAACGACTGGGAAAACACCTTCCCTGAACATGACGGTGAAGTCAGCACATACCTCAGTACCTGGGGCAATGAAATCAACGGCACAGACGGCAAGTCCTATGTCTATGTCAAGAAAGCCGACAAGGACATGATTGCAAAGATGGATTCCACCGATTCCCTCAACCCTGTTTCTGATGCATCGTTTACAGATGCTCCGGTATTTGCCAGAAACAACGGTCTCGAACTCATCCAGTTAAGAGGCAAGGATTATGATGACCCGATGTGGGATGAACTGCTTGACCAGTTAAGCGAAAACGACCTGCAGACCATCGTCAACTACTCCGGTTACGGAACCATCAAACTGGAATCCATCCAGAAGCCGCATGCCCTGGATGCCGACTCGGCAACCGGCCTTGTCTTCGGCGACAAGGCAGGCACGACCTTCAACGGTGCTGAAGTCACAGCTCAGACATGGAACATCGAACTTGCGGAAAGATTCGGCGCCTTTATCGGCAATGACGCTCTGCTGGGCGGCATCGCCGGCTGGTACTCTCCGGCCATGAACATCCACAGAACACCGTTCTCCGGCCGCAACAACGAATACTTCTCGGAAGACCCGTTCATCTCCGGCAATGTTGCCGCGGCGGAAGTCAGAGAAGCAGCCGCAAGAGGCATGTATACCTACGTCAAGCACTTCGCCTTAAACGACCAGGAAAACCACAGAGGTGATACCGAAACCGAATATGGTGCCTGCACCTTTGCCAATGAACAGTCCATCCGCGAAATCTATACCAGGCCGTTTGAAATGTGCATGAAGACAGACCCTGTCACCATGAAATACATTGAAAACGATGCCGTTGTCGAAAAAGACATCCGTGCCTGCCAGGCAATGATGACAGCCTTCAACAGGCTTGGCTATACATGGACCGGCGGCAGCTACAACCTGATTCAGGGCCTGGTCAGAAACGAATGGGGCTTCAACGGCTTCATCATCACCGATGCCGATACCCCTACCCATATGGATCCCGTCCAGATGATCAAGGCCGGTGCCGACGGCAAGCTGAATTACGCTGCCGCCTACAGCGTTGACCTCAGCGATCCTGCCGTCTACCACTATGCAAGAGAAGCAGCTCACCATTTCCTGTATACCATTGCCAACTCCAAGGCAATGAACAAGGTGACAGTCGGAAGCAGGCTCACCGGCATGGATACAGCATCCACACTCCGGATCGGCTTAAGTGCCGTCAGCGTCCTTGGCCTGGCGCTGATCATCGGCCTTACCCTGAAGAAGAGATTCAGGAAAGCATAACACCTCATGGCTGCGGCAAATGCCGCAGTCTTTTTGCATATGAAAACTGCAGCCGGGAATAAGGCTGCAGTGAAGACAGTGCTTACTTTTTCAGCATCCGCACAGAGCATTTCATAGCCGTTGGATCAGGAAAATCTGTCACCGTGTATTATTGCAGGGATTTGACAAAGACGTGCTTTCCGCTGAATGCCGCGCCATACTTGAGTATTCTGTCAACCCCGTGAGCAGCCAGCTCCGTATCATACTTTCGCTCCTCAATCTGCTGCAGAGCCTCTTCTGCCAGCGCCATCATCATTTCCACCGAGGAAGCTGTTTCGCTGACAATCTTCTGATAGTACGCTCGATCCAAAGGCGTACAGAGAGTGCTTTCCGCCAGTTCAGAATGTCGCTTGTATTCATTGGCAAGAGTAAAACGGATATGTTCCAGCATGGCATCCCAGGTACTGAGTTTTGCATCCCTGAAGGACAGAAAAATAACCGGATATCTGCCCTGATGCCTGCGGTAGATTTCACCGCACTTCCATATTGCCTTGTCTTTGAAGTAGACAGAATTATCCTCCTCGGTCTTTTCAAAATAGGTCCTGAGCATATCCATATTCAAAGTCTTGCCGAATCGCCGAGGGCGGGTAAACAAAGTGACCTTGGCACCATTCAGCCAGATAATCCTTGATAAGCAGAGTTTTGTCTACATAGTAATACTCGCTGACCGCTTCCACATAACCGGAGACTCCCACCGGCAATCGCAGGACTGCGGAACGCCCAGACTGTACATAAATGCCGGATTTGATTCTGCCGTCCGCAGGAAGCTCCCAGCTCCGCCCGTTTTTATATGCACCCGGAATCCGGTCGTTTTTGCAGAGCACTGCAATCCTGCGCTCTGAAATACCCCATCGCGTCGCAGCTTCGGAAACTTTGATGAATTCTGACATTTACAACACCCTCCACTGTATATCC
>JAFWCP010000135.1 GCA_017536845.1 Solobacterium sp.
CAGCTGGATCCTTTTTTTATAAACGATGTCATCGTATTTCTTCTTGGTTTCGAGGAACACCATCGTATCGTCTTCAGGCTGTTCATAGCAGCGGGCCCTGAGCTTGACCTTGTAGTCGGGCTTGCTGAGGGAGCGGATGACCAGGTCATGCTGAGGGGAATCGTAATACAGGGAATGCACTGTATATCTGAAATAGGCATCCTGATGGATATGACCCCTCATGGCCGCTCTGACTTCCTGCGCCTGCTGCGGGGTGAGAAGATATTTGTCTTCTACTCGTTTGAATGTATCAATCACTTCACTCATCGTGTTGTCCTCCCTGTGTACGCTGAAAAGGATACCGGATGAATCTGTTGAAAAAATGAATCGAACTTGAAGGTTCTGTGAAGTTTTCGGTATGGACAGGTGAGAAAGGAAAAAAACGGCGGCCGCCGTTTCACGAATGACGATGAATGTACAGAAAAAGGAAAGCGGATGCCTTCCTTTCAATTGCCTTTATACAGCCTGATGACCGTATCATCATATTGTTCCAGAGCCCCGGCCTCACTGACAATTTTTTCCTTTGTCAGGGGTGTCTGTGAAACCGCAAGCCGGACTGCATCTGAGCTGCGCCGGTAGATCAATGCGGATACCATGCCGGTAAAGCGGTCGAGAGGTTCCTTCGGCCCGATGATATAGGCTTCATGGATCTGCCCGTTGATGCATACAGAACCGGTATTGACCGGATAGACGAGGTCCGGATACAGTTCATGGTAACTGCCTGCACCATGTTCGACTTCAACCGTGACAGTGATGCCAAGCAGGTCTTCCAGCAGCAGTTTTTCCATCGGGATGACACGCAGGCCGGAAGCTTCCACTGCCTCGCCGGTTTCCAGAAAGCCGGCAGCCCGGTAAAACGGGACGATGCTTTCCAGCGCGTTGAGGGTTAACCGGGCGATGCCTTCCTGTTCCAGGTCTCTGCATATATCCTTTAATAATGAACGGCCGATTCCCTGATGCTGCCAGGGGCGGCCGACAGCCAGCACCAGCAGATGGCTGCGTTCTTCATCTGCCGCCGCAAATCCCTGCATCGGTGATCCCGTCCACCAGCATTTTGCCTCAGCAAGCCGGGCAGCCAGAAATGAACGGATGCTGTCGCGGCTGATGGTTTCCGGCAGATCCATCAGTACATCATCCAGGACTGCCAGCGCTTCTTCAAGCTGCTTTTCAGTCAGCTTCCCTGTCATCAGATTTCCAGTTCCCTGTCGTACAGCGGATAGGATTCACCGATGGCATTCTTCATCAGCTGGTCTGTTACGAAGACGGTTTCCACCGGCATGTCCTTGGCCAGCGGCACGGCCGTATCACGGATCTTATCGAGAATCGCGTTGTCGTTGCTGTCGGCTTCGACAATCAGGATGTAGGAGGTGCCGTTCTGGATCTTGAGCTTGAGCCAGACGCGGCTGACATCCGGGAGATCCGTGCAGCACTCATAGACGGCAGTTGCGAGCCGGGTCGGATAGACCTGCAGTTCCTGATAGGCAACCGGATATTCCGGCTGTACCTGCACCTTGGGCACGATATGGATTCTGCCGGAGAGCAGGCCCAGCAGGTTGGCCGGGACAATGACGCCTTCCAGGCCGGGGTTGATCAGGATGCCGGCACAGCTGGGGTTCTTGGACACCATGTCATCGAGTTCCTTGACCGTACGTGCCATGGTGTTGGGCGTCTTCTCCGACACCATCTTATTTGCCTGGAAGGTTTCCAGATCGGTAAAGACCGGGAAGAACGACTTGCCGTCCGGTGTATTCAGCATGAAGAAACGGACGTTTCTGGGCCGGAACGGTTCACCGGGTTTGGGCAGGCTGTCGAAATCACACGGAATCAGCAGACGCGCCTCACGCATCAGTTCATTCATCCGGATCTGCGTTTCGTTGGAGTTGTTCTCTTTTATTTCGGCCATGACCTTGCGAAGTTCAGGGTTGGAAACCGGCGCAATTCTGTTCACCGGTTTTTTATTCTTGTTTGCGTTGTTCTTTTTTGCCATGTTCTGATTCACCTCTTTTAAAAAATGAAGGATCGGACGATCCGGAAATTATTATACATGAAAATCGGCAAGGATAAAAAGTTAAGAACGCCGGCCGGCAGATTTCTATGGTAAAATAGACTTTGCATCTTTCTTAGGAGGAATACGCATGGCAAAGTTCAAATCACCGGTTGTAACAATAACCGCTCTGATGTGCTGCATAACACTGGTGCTGTCGCTGAGTGATTCTGCTCAGAGTATTACAACAACCTATTTCACCTGCTATTTTTCGAGCTGGAAGGATATCTGGCAGTACCCCCGGCTTCTGTTCCATATCTTCGGTTACACCAGCTGGCCGGCGCTGTTCAACGATCTGCTGATCTTCCTGCTGGTCGGAACCATTGCCGAGAACAAGTTCCAGTCAAAGTTCGTTCCGATGCTGATGGTCATCATCGTTACGGCTGTGGCCACCGGCC
>JAFWCP010000016.1 GCA_017536845.1 Solobacterium sp.
CCTCCGGCTTTGCGGCCGACCTGACTTATGTACGCCTGAAAAACGAGGTCGTATTCTGTACGGAAGAACTTCGCAGTGCTGTTAAGAACATTTCCTTTGTCATTGTGGAAGACGGGCCGGTCATTGAATACGGCTTTGCGTCACTGAACCCTTTCACCCATGCCATGCTTTCTTTCATCAAGGCATTTGAAACCTGGTACCGTAATAACAGCCGGTGAATTCGTGAAATGCCCGGAATGTCTGCTTCATTCTGTCCGATTTCTTAATTTACCGGCATTGCCGTTTCTGGAGCACTTTCTTCTATATCAGTGATCTAAAGTCTTGTTTATCTGAACGAGGAAAGGCTTCAGGCCCTGATCATGCGCAAAACGTACACCGGCGGGAATTTTCGGGTAAGATCTTTCACATATTCTGTCAGCTGCGCAGGATATCCTCTATGCGCATTGCGGAAAGATACCAGCTCAAAAGAATCAGCAGCACCGCTTCTGTAACCGGCAATATAAACGTGTACTGCAGAACTGTCCGTAAACGCAGAATCATGCTGAGAAGAAGCATTGCCGTATAATCAGGAAATCTTTGCAGAAAAGGTATCGGCGATAACGCCCGGGAAGGCACGCCGTTGATCTTCAAAAGGGTAAACTCCCGCCGTTGTTTTCTGATAACGGCTGCTTCAATTGCCATCAGGATGAGGACTGCTGTGACGGAAAACATCCTGATAAGATTACGGAAAGAATTCTCATTGACTGAAGAATGTCGGATCTGATCCATAGTTCCTGATCAAATCAGCTCCTTCCGGAATCGGCGATGAAGAAATGTACGTTTACGGTTGTCGTTATCATTGCCGGAAAGGTTTCCAACTGCGCCGTGAAATCAACCGGCTGCGCTGTCCGGAGTGTTTTTTTCTGCCGCCCTGAGTATGATTCTTCCCGTAAGAAAGTTTCACAGGAGGAAAGCATGGAAACAAAGAAACGCATGAACAATAAAACGTTCCGGACCATCAGCTGTGCAGCCATCGCGCTTATGACAGCGGTCGGCGTCGGCGGTACCGCTGCCGCGAATGTCTTCTCACAGTCGCTGGATACTTACATCGGCCGTGGTGAGCGGAAAGTTACCGAAACCGACATTCCGGCGGAAAACGCGATTTACTATGACCAGCAGTTCACCGATACCAATGCGGTTGACGGATCGGTTGCCTTCGGTGCTTCAAAAGCCCGGACTATTACCGATGAAGGCGAAGTTCTGATGAAAAACAACGGCATCCTGCCGTTGGCAAAGGGAACACACGTCACACCTTTAGGCTACCGTTATGTTGATCCGGTATACGGCGGCACCGGTTCCGGCAACGTTGATTCTTCCAAGGATTATATCGTTACTCCGGAAGAAGGACTGGGTGAGTACTTCAGCATCAACACAACGATTGTCAACCTGATGAAGAAGACAACCCCGAAGGAACTGACTTCCGATGGACTGGCAGATGCGAAAGGCGCAGAATCCGGGAAGGGCTTTACCGGTGCCACGACAAGCATTCTTGAACAGGATCCGGCTGTCTATGAAAGTGAAGCTGCTTCCATGAAGGATACAACAGCCATTGTCTTCATCGGCCGGGTCGGCGGTGAAGGCGGCAATCTGCAGACCACAGCATATGCCGATGGTACAGCACATGAGCTGGAACTGACGGATCTTGAACGTGATACGCTCGCCTTTGCGAAAAAGAACTGCGCGGGTGTCGTCGTCATTCTGAACACTTCCAATGTCATGGAAGTCGGTGAACTTATGGAAGGTGAGCTGGAGGCTGACGCCATCCTGTGGGTCGGCGGTCCCGGTGCTACGGGATTCGGCTCCATGGGTGCCATTCTCTGCGGCGACGTAAATCCTTCCGGCCGGACAGCGGATATCTGGGACGCCGACCTTGACGTCAACCCCGCAACCGCCAACTTCGCTCCGGACAGAACCTATACAAATACAACGGACACCGTTGCTGCAACAAACTACACCGGCCTGTACTTCATTGAATTTGAAGAAGGCATTTACACCGGCTACAGATATTTTGAAACAGCTGCAGACCTTGGCCAGATGGATTATGACAAGGCAGTTGTCTTCCCGTTTGGCTATGGCCTTTCATACACGACATTCGAGCAGAGTCTCAAGGATGTCAAGGAAGACGGCAATCTTGTAACAGTGACCGTTGAAGTAAAAAACACCGGATCTGTTGACGGTAAGGAAGTTGTGCAGCTGTATCATACAGCTCCGTATACTGATCTTGACCAGAAGTATGAAATCGAAAAAGCCACGAAAAACCTGCTTGCTTTTGATAAGGTCTTTGTCAAGGCGGGAAGCAGTGAAACCGTTACCCTGGTTTTCAACAAGGAAGATATGGCTTCCTATTGCGATACATACAAGAACGATGATGGCAGCATCGGCTGCTGGATGCTGGAAGAAGGCGACTATACAATTACCCTTGGCAAAAACAGCCACGATGCCTGGGAAACCCATGACATCCAAATTCCCCAGACCATCTGGTATTCCGGAGATAACCTTCGTCAGTCTGACCGTGACGCCCAGTCGGCAATGGATGAAGAAGGCACTGTTCTGAACTATCCGGCTGCTGCCGAAGCAAATCCGGATGCGGCATATGTCTCCGTTCACAACCGTTTCCAGGATGCAACCGATTATATGCATGAAGAAGCAGCCCTGCTGACAAGGGCTGACTGGAAGAATACCCAGCCTACCGCTCCGCAGGCAAAGGCGCTCTCGGAAGAAAGACTGAACCGTCTGATCCACTTTGACCTGGAAAACGACCCTGTCCTTGGCAACAGCAGCAGCCTGATTTCCACCGATGTCCAGCCGGTCTCAAAGCAGGATAATGGTCTGACCCTTTCAGATATGAGAGGCTTAAGCTTCTATGACGGAACCTGGGATCTGCTGCTGAACCAGCTGGATTACGACAGTGAAGAAGTCACCAACCTGTTATTCAACTCAGCCTTTACCACCGGCCCCATCAGCGCTATCGGCAAGCCGGCAACAGTTGACCATGACGGCCCCCAGGGTTGGGGCATGACCGGTGCCGAAGGCGGTCCGGAAACCTGTGCCTATCCGACCGAGGTTGTTGTCGCTTCGACATGGAATACAGAACTTGCCTATGAATATGGTGAAGCAATCGGCCAGGAAGCGCTGGTCATCGGCTTTACCGGCTGGTACGGCCCGGGCCTGAATACCCACCGCAGTGCCTTCAATGGCAGAAACTTTGAATACTATTCCGAAGACGCGCTGCTGGCCGGCAAGATGGCGGCCGCATGCATCTCCGGTGCCTCCGACCAAGGCGTCATCTCCTACGTCAAGCACTTCGTCATGGATGATTACGAAGGTCCGACAACCTGCCTGACGGTCTGGCTTACCGAACAGGCCCTGCGCGAAAATTACCTGAAGAGCTATGAGATTGCCTTCAAGGAAGCCCGCATGAAGATCAGGTACATCGCCGACAGTGAAGGCACTGTCAAAGAAAAGGTCATGCGCGGGGCAACTGGCGTCATGGCTGCCGTCAACACCATCGGTTCAGACTGGTGCTTCTCCAGCTATGAACTGCAGACAAACCTTCTCCGGGGGGAATGGGGCTTCCAGGGTGCTGTGACAACTGACATGTTCTTACGCTGCACCGAAGCTGCAACGGATATGACATTGCGTTCCGGCACCGACCTGAAGATGTGGTTCGTCCCGACCATGGCGGATGACATCACATCAGCCACTGCCCGTACGGCATACCGTCGAGCCATCAAGGATGTCTGCTTTGCCTATGCCAATTCGAACCTCATGCAGGGGGCGGCGCCGGGTTCAAGCGTGACGTACGGCACAGCACCGTGGGTCTACATGCTCATCGCCATCGATACACTGCTGGCAGCTGGCATCGTGGCCTTGATTGTGGCCATGTTAAAAAGAAAAGAACAGGCATAAGGCCTGTCCGTCATCAGGCAGAAGAGATTGCTTCTTCTGCCTTTTCTGATTCCGGTATGGGAATCACGATGTCGAGATTGAAGATTCCAGGATCTGCCGAAGTGGTGAGAAAGCCATTGTATTTGCCGGCCAGTAAGCGCATGGACTTCATACCGTAACCGTGGTACCGTTTGTCTTCCTTGCTGGTTTCCGGAAGGCCGTCCGTAAACGTCAGAGTCCCGGCAAACGCGTTTTCCACATGGATGGAAAGCATGCTGCCTTTTGCCTGTACCCGCAGCCCGATTTCTCGGTCATCCTTTTCGGGAAGGACGGATACCGCCTCAATGGCATTGTCCAGGGCATTGCCGAATAAGGAATAGATATCTGCCGGAGCCATGAAAGACAGCGTCTTTCCGTCGGCAATGCATGTGAGGGTGATGCCGTTGTTTTCACAGAGCAGGCTTTTTTCTGTCAGGATGACGTCCAGGGCGGCATTGCCTGTCTTGACCGTCGTATCATAAATATCCACCGCCTGTTCGATTTCCCTGATCACTTCTTCATTGATGACGGCATTCCCTTTTCTCAGGGTGCGGATCTGATGCTTCAGGTCATGGCACTTCTGGTTGATGATATCGATGGTCTCCTTTGACAGTTCATACTGGTGTTCTTTTTCCTTCAGCATCTGTGAGACAACGTCAAGTTCAGTTTCCAGGGAACGGTTGGACAGCAGCCCGAACTGCACGATGAGGATCATCCCGCAGGTCAGGATATTTCCGAAATGCAGAAGGAGGGTGAATGCAGAAGCTTCCACGACACCTGCCAGCATCATGATCAGCCCAAAGAAAATTTCGACAAACAAGGCTGCGCCGGATAACAGCAGCAGGGGCAGGCTGCCGACATGGACAGACGGATACTTCTTCATGTTGCGGGCAAACAGATACGTGCACAGAGCGTAAGGAATGAACAGGGTTATCACTTTAAGTACGATGCTGTCGGCGCCGTGATTGAGAATGACAGCAGCAGAGTGGATCTCAGAAGAAAGATGCTGGACGGTATAGCCGGCAATGGCACAGAACAGCATGCTCTGCAGAGCATCCTCACAGCAGAACAGAACCGAAAAAAGGGAAAACAGGAAGAGCAGGATAAACGGCATGCTTTGTACCAGGAGCGCATCTGAGCTCCACAGGATTTCCACCGGCATCAGGCCGGCAAGCAGCAGACAGACAATGCCGGCAGATACAAGCCGGGCCGGGTATCTGCTGCGAGGAGAGAGAAAACGGGCGAACATATGGGTGGAAACAAACAGTTCTGCCATGATCTCGATCATCAGCAGATGGTAGAAGGGCAGCTTCATACACTTCCTCCGAGATAGGCTGCAACCGCTGCCATGACTTCCTTTTTCCTGGCCCGGCTGATCCATACTGTATCGCTGTTTGCCAGAATCATGGCATTTCCCTCAATCCGTTCCAGAAAGTCGGGATTGACAAGATGGCTGACACTGACCCGCAGGAAGGAATGTGCTTTGAGTTTTTCTTCGAGGGCGGAAAGACTGCCGCGGGCCTGCAGGGTTTCGTTCATTGTATGGTAGATCAAATCATGGTTGGAAACTTCAACATAAAGAAGGTCATTGGAACGGATGATCCTTGTACCCTGCCTGGTCATCACGGTAAGGCTGTATGCTTTGCGGCGGCTGATGTGACGGAGCGCCTTGTCCATCTTGCGCGAAAACTGGCTGTAGGAAACCGGTTTGACAATGAAATCCAGCGCGTCCACTTCATACCCTTTGACTGCATACTGTACCAGGCTGGTAATGAAAATGATTCCGACCTCGGAGTCCTGTTTCCGGATCCGTTCAGCCGCCTCATAACCGTTCATCCCGCCCAGCTGGATATCCAGCAGAAGCAGTTCATACCCTGGCTTGAAATGGAAAAGCAGCTTTTCCGCGTTTTCATAATATTCGAGGATCATCTCTTCGCTGCGCTCTTTGCCGTAGCGTTCCAGATAGTCTTTTAAAAGCTCGGCCGTTGCCGCTTCATCCTCCGCATAAGCAATCCGTATCATATGTCTTCTCCCCCTGAAATCTGTCCGTATTGTACTCTGAAAAGTATGCTTTGAGCAAGGTGTCATGGCAACCCTTACGGCTGGCCGAAGACAAGCGAAGCCGCCCCGATCAGACCGGCATCCTCCGCATAGGAAGCAGGAACGACATGCACATAAGGAACCATGATGTCTGTGACCATGGTCTTTACCATGTCTTCAATCTCCCTGACAAAACCTTCCGTCTTCAAAGCGACAGAACCACCCAGGATGACAATGTCAGGGTCAGTGTATCCAATGATCCCGGCGATGTAATAGGCAAGGTAGAGCTTTGCTTCGGTGATGATTGTTTCCGCCTGCGGGTTTCCTGCTTTTGCCAGGGCAAACACATCGCCTGCATGACTGACGCAAAGGCCTGCTTTTTCTGCCCTTTGTTCAATGGCGGTGCCGGAACAGATGGCTTCAATGCCGCCCGGGATGATGCTGCCGTGGCGAGGACCGTTATGAACCATGCAGGTATTGAACACTTCATTGGCAAATCCATGGGCACCCTGGAAGATGGTCCCGTTGATGGCCAGGCCGGCACCGAAACCGGTTGAGATGGTCAGATACTGCACAATGCCGCAGCCTCTGCCGGCCCCGGCGGATGCTTCCGCAAGGGCGGCCAGGTTGGCATCGTTTTCCAGATGGACCGGAATACCCAGCCTTTTTTCCAGTTCGGCCGTAATTGCCAGATGGTGCCATCTGCCATGCAGGTTGGGCGGGGTGAGGATGTTTCCATGAAGCAGGTCCAACGGTCCCGGACAGGACATGCCGACCCCGATGATTTCCTTCTGAAAGCCTTTGATTTCCTGAACAATCCCGGCCAGTACGGGTTCGGGATTTTCCGCATCCGTTGCAAACTGTACCCGTGCTTCTATTTCAAAATTCTCGTTGATCAATGCCACTCTGGTGTTTGTGCCGCCCAGATCAATTGCCGCTGCGTATTTCATACATACCTCCTGTGTGTTTTCTTTATTCTGCACTGTTAAGCGCCTGTCTGACAACTGTTTCTGAGCCATGTTTTCTGCTGCTGAAATACGAAAGACTGATGAGTCGCAATACACAGGAATGACTGCGCCTGGAATGTGAAAGTCCCTTGTAGGATTCAGCCTGTTCTTTTGGTAAAATATTGGTATTGGGCTCGGCAGACGTATTTCCGCCCTGTCCGGCTCGCAATCTCAGGCAGATATCAGGCAGATCTGTTATAGACATGCAATGCAGGCCGGCAGCCTGCATGAAAGCAGATGGTTTCTGATATCGGCGTAAGGCTCACCATGAAAGGAAGGGGACAGACAATGAAGGATTCAGATGGGTACAGAAAGAACGAACAGGTGCGCAAAGGCAGCCTGAAACAGTTCTTCGCAGCCGTCATGGCAGTGTTCATGATGCTTGCGATGGTGCCGGTGAATGTTCATGCGCAGGAAGAAGATGATTATATCTTCGGTACCATGCATGAGTATTCCACGTACGGCAAAGAAGAACTGAACGACACGTTTTATTACAGCGACAGCTGGTTTGAGCGGTCGCCGGAAGAAAGAAATGATGAACTGGCGCTTGCCTCCATGCAGCTGACGGCTGCGGCAGTGAGTGATGATGAAAACGGCTATGGTGCCGAATACCTGCGAAAAATCGGGTTTGAAGAAATCGGCTTCGAACGTTTTCAGAGCAGTGATCCTGATGACTGCAGCTATACATGGGCAAGAAAGAAGGTTGATGGTGCCGATCCGTATACCCTGGTCGTCATTGCCTTCCAGAGTTATTCCGAGGATCCCATGGTGAAGGCCAAAGCCTGGATGCAGGATTTTACCGTCAATGATGAAACTGCTTCCGGCGAACACGCGGCCTTCGCTAAAGCCGTGGACATCGTCATTGATGAAATCGCCGCCCTGGCCAATGATGCAAAGGTAAAGTACTGGATTACCGGCCAGAGCAGATGCGGTGCGCTGACGAACCTGCTTGCGGCAAAACTGCCGGCAAAGCTGGGCAGCGCCAATGCCGGTGTCTTTGCCTATACGTTTGAATCTCCGGCAACGGTGGACGGGGATATGGCCAAGGCGGGTGAATACGGATATATCCACAACTACATCTGCCATGACGATATTGTTCCCAGAATCCCGTTCTGGGGCATGGCCCGCTATGGCAATGTCTATGACCTGAAGACGGAAGAAACCGATGCCCGTCTGATTGACGAACTCGAAAAGCTCGGCAGCACTGCTGCCGGCCTGGGGGAGGTTCCTGACCTTACAGAACATGTGGAAACACTGGTCAAAGGCCTGGAAGCCAGGGTGCCGGCAAGAGCGGATTACTCGAAAACAAATACCGATGTCTTTGCGGATGAGGAAGGAAACGTCATCACGGTGACATATGCATATCAGGACGTTTTCAGAAAGCTCATGTACATGATCTTCTCCGGGGAACTGGAAGGTATTGAGGCCAGCAGGCTGATGGATGATATCGATGCTCTTGCACCTTACGTCTATGCCCTGGCGGAAGGGGTCAGGAAGGAACAGGCAGGAAACCAGGCCGAAGCAGATGCATATTACTGGGCTGCCGGAAAAGGCGTTCATGCGGTTATGAACCAGCTTTCTCAGGAACCTGTCAGCTTCGATGATACGGATTTCTATACCCTGCTCAAGATTGCCGGCCCGATGCTTGTGGATACGGAATATGAGCCGACCGGTTCAGCCGGTTCGGATGTGATCGGGTATCTTCTCCCTGTCGTCATGGTCGTGTCTATGGCGGACAGTCTTGTCTATTCGCATCATTTTGATACCCTGGTCGCCAGGCTCAAGACCATGGCCCCGGCATTTGTGATGGCGGAAGCGGATCTTGTCATTGAAGCACCGCAGGCGGATGATGCCTTGACGAAGGCACCGGAAGAAATCGCGGCAGCGGTCAGTGCATCCTGGCAGACGGCTGAAGCAGAATGGCTGACGGAAGACAGCACGCTGCAGGATGGCAAGGTGTATTACCTTCAGGTGACGGTAAAGGCTGTCGGCCATACTATTCCGGAAGATGTGAAATTCACGGTCAACGGGCAGCAGCCGTGCCTTGCGCCTGAGATTGTCAGCGTTGACGCGGTTGAGCAGGCAACAGCCCTCTTCCGGTTTGAAATCGGCACGCCGGAAACATTCACGGTCAGTTTTGAATCGGACGGCTCCGGCAAAGCGCCGGACGTCATGCCGGTCATGAACGGCACCATGCTGAAAACAGTGGAAGCACCAGTTATGGAAGACGAGGATTCCAGGAAGTTCTTCGGCTGGCTGAGTGAAGACGGTACGCCATGGGATGAAATCGAAGTCCACGAAGATATGACCCTGAAGGCAAAGTGGCGGACGGTTGTGGATGAGATCCAGATCTTCTTTGCAAAGCCGAAGCTCAATGATCCGGTGACCCCGCCTACAGTACCGGAAGATGCCCTGTATGAAATCTATGGTTTCACCATCAGCGATCCGGACTGGGAGGATGCAGAGCGTTATGACAGACCCGGCACTTACCATCTGGATCTGACGGTCGCCCTCAAGGATCCTGAAAACAGTGTGTTCCTGACGGAACCGGATGAATGGGGTGTCAGCGAATTCATGGGGATGGTAAAACTCAATGGTGAAGAAGTTTACGTTCACTATGAAGAAGAGGAAAACAGAATCTATGTGAGCTTTAGCATTGACCTGACACAGGAAGGTGAAGAACCTGTCATCACATATTCGGTTGTTGAAGGAGACGGGCAGGAATGGGTAAAAGGAACTGATGCCGGCCTCAGATTCGTGGTCAGACGTTCGGCTGCGGATGAGGAAACCTACGGGCTTTTCAAGGATCTGGCCATTGACGATGAAATCCTGGAAGCTTCGCAGTATGAATGCAGCAGCGGTTCTCTGATTGCAGACGTATATCCTGTCACGCTGGAAGCGCTCAGTGCCGGCGAGCACACGCTCACGGCCTTCTTTGAAGACGGCACTGCTTCGGCAAAGTTCACGGTTGCTGAAAAGACAGTCGATCCTGAACCCATCGAACCGACAGCGGAACCGGAAGAACCGGCCCATCCGGGTGAAAAGACCCCGAACACACGTGATACGACAGACAGCACACTGTGGGGGATCCTGATGATGATGGGAATGGCCGGCACGGCTGTGCTTTCCCTCGTATTGAAGAAATACGCACACAGATAAGATCGGCAGGGATCTGCCTGCAGAACAGACGTATTGAGGAAAATCAGAAAACCGGCCTGCTGCATTGAGCAGCAGGCCGGTATTTCATTTTCTTCAAAGATGCTGTCAGCCTTGTCTGAGCGGTACCCAGATGGCACATTCATAGTCCGGCGACTGCGGGTCCCCGTTTGAGTACACTTCCAGTGTTGCACTGCTGTCTGCATGATGTTTCTTACCCTCATGCGGGAACCATTCCTGAAAGACCATCGTGTTCAGCCTCTGCAGGGATTCCGGAATCGGTCCTCTGGCCGTAAATACAGCCCATTCGCCTGGAGGAAACGAATACAGCTCCAGGCCTTCCGGAACTTCGCCGCCTTGATACAGACCGGCGATCCAGTACGTAAAGCTGTTTTCATCGTCGGCGCAGATGGCGTACATGCCGATTCCGTTTTCCAGGATGGCTTTTTCAATGGCGGTTTCCGGCTGCATTGTCTGCCAGAGCCGGGCGTATTTTGCGGCATATTCCCGATCCCAGAATTCCGGGCATTTCTGATAGCCCTCTTCCGGACGGATTTCCGTATGATAGCCGATGAATGTCATGGCCTTTTTCTTTTCGTATTCTGCTTTCATTTTATTGCTCCTGTTCCTTTTCCATGGAAGAACCGATGACAAGCCCCAATAACATGCCAACCGTCAGGCCTACCCCGATGTCGGTATGCAGCGACGTTGCCACGGCAGTGCCAAGGCACATGCCCAGGGCCATGCCCTCGGCGCCATAGTCCTCTTTTTTGTCCTGCTTCTTTTTCCGGCCTGCATTTCTTGCAATAAATATCGCAAGCGCAAGCCCGATGGCAATCCATGGCATGGCAGCGCTCATAAACTCATACATGCTGTTGATTTCTCCTTTCTGTTCCGTCGTTTTCAAGCATGGCATACACATAGGTGTCCTTCCAGATTGGCATGCCGTATCTGTCTTTATGAAAATAAAGATTCTGCCGGAAATGCGCCTCGCGCCGGAAGCCAAGGTGTTCCAGAAGATGCCACGAGGGAATGTTGCGAGGATCACATTCGGCATAGATCCGGTGAACGCCTTCCTGAAAAGCTGCAGGAGCAGCCGGGATGTTCTGATTTCCTGTTTCATGGGTATCCTTCCTTATGGCTTCTGTCCACATCCACGTAGCGGCGTCTTCCCGATCTGTCGGCAGTTGTCAGTTCTGACCTTGATCAAGACGATCATGTTTTCAATCAGAGTATTCATTCAGATTTCTTTCCTGTCATTGACGGATGATCCGGTTGATTTCGTGCTGCAGGTTTTCCAGAAACCTGCCGGCCTGGGCACCGTCCATCTGGGTGTGATGGAACTGGAACGATACGGGGAGGATGTAACGGAAGTGCCTTTTCCTGTATCTTCCCCAGATCAGAAACGGGTTGTTGAAGCCGCTGTACAGATTGACGGCCCCGTCAATTTCGGTATCAAGGATGGCAGATGTGCCGATGACCATGCAGTCATCGGACAGATCCCTGTCCGTACAGCTTTCTGTGGCCTTTCCGGTATATGTGAGATACTCCTGATTGAATTCAGCAAGGTCATCCAGAAACATCAGGTCACAGGAATGAATGCCGCCGTTTCTGTTTTTCACGATTGTATTTACGGCAATGCTTTCATACCGGATCAGCCTGTCGCCGACCGGAAGCGTCAGGAACTCTTCGATATCCGATGCGGCCCTGCCGATGCAGTAATCCATCAACATATTGAACTTCAGATCGGTTTTCCCGGCGGTCTTTACCAGGTTTGTGACATCCAGTGTTTTAAACAATGTCACCATCGGGTTCGGCGCCTGCATCCAGAGTCTGTAAGCTGCGGCCCGCTTCGTTTCTTCCGGGTTTATTTCTAAGGGCATAGGGTTCCTTTCTGTCTTTTATGAAAACACCATCGGCGTGAAACGGATGCCGTTTACGGACTGTTCGGTATCCGTGGGCACAAATCCGATTGCCTTGCAGAAGGGCAGGCCGCAGGGTGCAGAGTAGAGGGTAACGGTCCTGCCTTTGAAATCTTCAGACATTCTTTTGAAGAGCCTGGTGCCGATGCCTCTGCGATGATATGCCCCATCGACAAAGAAGAAGCAGATATGGGCCTTCTCTTCCCGAACCCCGAGAACACCTGCCAGGCAAGCCGGAGGGCAGATGCTGTTTCTTCCCTGTGAAGAGGCCGTATGATGATCTGTTCCAGGCTGTTATGATTCATGATGCCTTCCTTTGATACGCAGCCAGCGGCTTTGACTCACAGTCTTTGTCCGCATGGTATCTGAGCATTTCATCAATCTTCTTCGTATGATGCAGACAGTTTCCATGCCGTTTTCTGCCGCCCATTCCACAGCGGCATTCAGCCGGTCGATGATGTCTTTGTAATGCTTTGTGATATCGTTCTGGATGTCGATGACGGCAAGTGCCCTGGCACTCATTGCAGCCAGTCTCTGTTTATTCCCCGTCGTCGGTCTTCTTCCTGCCGGCGGCTGCAGAAGATAAGAAACATGACCCGGCAATGATCAATCCAATCCCCAGCCAGAAATATCCTTCCGCAATTGCAAATACCGCCGCCGCATAAAGGGCAAGAATGGGCATCCACTTTACAGACTGTTCCTTCATTTTCATATCCTCCGCTGGTTTTCACAGGCATTCCGCAGGCCCTGAAAAGGGTCTGCAGAATTTCGATCTTCGCAGTAATGGCCAAGGTGAGTTTCATTCCGGATTATGCGAACGATCGTTCTCGTATTATAGCGACCGATCGTTCGCAAGTCAATGTCTATCATTCGTATTTCTGCAGAAAGCCGGTTTCACGATTCGAAGCGATCCGAGAAAGCGTTCTGCAAATCATAAAGCTGAGTGTCTGAGGGAGGAAACATGTCATGGTGCAGGAAAAACGGCATGACCCGAAGGTCATGCCGCTGAAGGCAGTTCTCTCTGACATCCGCTGAAGCAGATATCTTTTTACATTTCCAACAATGATGGTTTCAGACTGCAGATGATCAGTTGAGCAGGACACCGGAGTTTTCATCAAAGTGATAGGTCCTGCCGTCGATGTCCCTGTAGCCTTTGACCATTTCCCCGGTAATCAGGTCATAGTAATACCTGTTGCCGGCCTGGGAAGGATACAGTTCGACATCTGAGCCGGCCACCGTATACCAGCCTTTGATCATGGCGCCGACGTTGTTATATCTGACCCATTTGCCCTGCTTGTTGATGCCGGCGGCCAGGTCGCTCTGGTAGATGTAGGGCATCCAGACTTCCTTGCTCTGGGCCTTGGCACCATCATAAATGGCATCCAGCCAGTACCAGCCATTGGAATCCGGGTCATAGATTTCCCTTCCTCTTTCATAGCCGTATACGGTATCGGTGATGTTCTTGGGATCGCCCATGATGCCCTGGCGGACACCGCCTTCATACCAGTACTGTCTGCCGCGATACCAGCAGAAGCCGAATACCTTGCAGGCAGCCGGGTCGCCGTCGGAATAGACCTCGATGATGAACGGCCGGCTGGCTGTAAGCGAATAGTTCAGCGGTCCGGCATAGATCTGATTCACAATTTTGCCGACGCTGATCCCTGTTACATACATCTTTGTACCGTCGATGGTGATCCGAGCGATGGAAGCATCGTTGCTTGCGGCATAAAGTGCATAGCCGTTGTTGACAAAAGGCACAACGTCGACCGGTACTTCCACCCGGTCACCGACAGCGACTTTTACTCCTGTTGCCATGGTGATTTTTGTGATGGGAATACAGTCATTCCATACCGCATGGCAGTCTGTGTCTTCGTTGAATACCTTGTACTTCAGATTGGGATTCCAGATGGTGTCGGATGTGCTGTTGATTCTCCAGTCCGTCAGTTCCCGGCTGGTATTATTGTTCTTCGCATTCAGAACAAACTGGCAGGGCTGTCCTTTCGGAGCCTTCATTTCCTTGATGGCAAACGTGTTTCCGTGTTCATCCTCGAAATATCCTTCTCCGGCATAGAACCTTACGGTCACCGACTCGGCATATTGGGCGGTAAAGGTCATATCGCCGGAAAAGGCAAGATTCACCGCATCATAGCTGTGGAAACCGGAGGCGCCGGAGGAAAGATCCCAGCCGTAGAATGCCTTTGACCCGTCATAGATGTAGGGGATGATCTCCGACAGGTCATATCTTCTTTCTCTGACAACTTCTTTTACATATTTGTGGAAACCGTTATAGTATCCTTCGCCCAGTTCAAAGGTGATGGTATACTTCCGGTCATAAACGGCATAGAGGGTGGTATCCTCCTGCGGACAGAAGTCCAGAAGCTCTTCCGGCAGGTAGCAAAGGTTGCCGTACGGCGCAAAGCTCCAGCCCTTAAAGCCTCTTTCATCATCGTCAAGGATGACTTCTTCTGATCCCGGCTCTGTGAAATAAAGTGATAACGGGTGGTTCTTTTCAACCTGGATGACGTGGGATCCGGTTTTGCCCAGCAGTTTGCCTTCGCCGGTGTTCAGTGTGATCCGGACCTGGCTGTCTGCCTTGACCCCTGCTGTCAGGACGGTGACGGCCATCACCGCTGACAGGAAAAAGCGGATGATTCGTTTCATGATTGTTGTCCTCCATATATCGTAATTTTATTGTATCAGATGATGCTGCCATCACATAAATTCAATTACCTTAGCATCAGAAAATGCCCTTGAAGAAGGGCATCGTTGTCTGATCAGATTTTCACCAGCGGATAGCCATGGTCAGGGGAAGGATACTCCCGGTCAAACACCGGAAGCAGCTGTTCGTACACGTCATCCGGGATTTCCTGCAGGTTGCTGCGAAGGTGGGAGAGGGAAGAGGTGCTGAACAGGGATACAAACCCGTGTTCCGCATTCATTCGTAACATCATTGCTTCGGGATGGATGCCGTACTTCCGGCAGGCATCCATAATCACTTTGTTCTTACGGATATCCGGATGCGGGTGGTAGCCTGAGCCAAGGGAAGAATAGGCCATCGGCACAATGCCATGGTCTTTCATGAGGGGCAGCAGTTCCCATTCACAGCCGCGTTCAAACACATTGTAGAAGATCTGGTTGCATGCACAGTTCTTTCCACCTGCCGCAAGCAGGTCTTTGAGATCGTGCGTATCAAAGTTCGAGACGCCCCAGGCGGCAATCAGCCCCTGCTGTTTTGCCTGTTCCATGGCCTGAACCACAAAAGAAAGGTCGGCATTTTCCCGCCAGTGCAGCAGGTAGAGGTCAATGCAGTCAACCCCAAGCCTTTCCAGGCTCTGGTGCAGGCTGGCAAAGAAGGATTCCGGGGTGGCATTGTCGGGAAGAATTTTATCAACAAGAAACAGATTTTCTCTGTCCATTCCTGCAATCGCTCTGGCAAGGGCAGTTTCACAGCGTCCGTTTCCGTACATTTCCGCTGTATCGAGCAGGTTCATGCCGAATGCGTTGACAGCCTCATGGATGACAGCTGCCAGTCCTTTGTTTGAGCCGGACCAGAAACCGGTCGTTCCCAGGCCGAAAGCAGATACTTGTCTGTTATTAATGGTTAAGTACTTCATACGTATTATCATAGGGAAAAAACAAGAAACAGGCAACTGTTATGAAACAGCCCGCAGGAAGTGATCGTGTCCTTGATCGTTGGCTCCAACGTTGTAAGATTTTAAAAACCATGTGGATCACAAAAAATGGGGAAGTTTTCCATGATTTCTCACAAAAAATGAGGGAGATTTTGCTGAAATCCCACATTTTCAGAAAAAAGCTGTGAGCTTGCACTCTCCGCTTTGGCTGAAAATGGTTCGGGCCTCTTTCGATTTCCGCTTCCAGGACCTGATTCAGGTCAGACCTGTTCCTCTTCCGGGTGAAAGCCTGCGATAAAACGTTTCAGAAGAAATGAGCAGAAAAGGGGAAAGGTATAAATATGATTTTCGTGGCCGATGTTGTTCATGGAAAGCTTGAAACCATAACGGATATCGGGATAATGAGAAGAATCAATCAGCGTCCGCATGGATTTCGACTGACCTTTGACTGCCTTGACCTCTACGGGAATCAGAGAAGAAGCTGAACGCAGGAAAAAATCCTCTTCCAGAGTGGAATCCGGTCTTCTGTAGTAATAGAGCCTGCTGCCGGCTTTGACGAAAGCTTCGGCTGCGATGTTTTCGTACAGGCCGCCTTTGTAAACGCCCAGGTTTTTGTTGTTGCGCAGATCATCCTGAGATTCTTCATCCAGCATTGCTATCAGCAAACCTGTATCCGAAAAGTAGAGTTTGAAGGAATCCGGATCGTAATTTCCGCCCAGGGGCAGTTCAGGATAATCGAGTTTATAGCAGATGTTTACCATGCCGGCATCACTTAACCACTCCACACAGCCAATGTATTCTCGAAAACGCGCACCGGCGGCAACTTTTGTGATCTGAAACTTCTTGTTTTCTTTTGCAAGCTGGGGCGCAATCCGGTTGAAAACATTCGAAATCCTTGCCTGGTCCAGACTTTCCGCGTACTTCCGGATATCCTCACGATAGTCTGCGATCAGCTGCTGCTGTGCCTGAAGAGAACCTTCGAAAGTTTTTTTCCGGATGAATTCAGCAACGACTGCCGGCATACCGCCAAGCACGCAGTAATCCAGAAACAGGCTTTGCCAGGTTTTCATTTCCAGCTGGCTGAATGGTTTTTCTTTCAGCATGTGTTCCAGCATGCCGGTGACGGCATTGTCATCATATCCTCTGGCCCACAGAAATTCTTCAAAATCCATCGAATACATGCGGTAATCTGTCTTGTACCCAACGCTGTTGCTTTCAATCCGGCGGTAGTTGATTCCCAGCATGGATCCGCTGCAGATGACATCAAAACGTCTGTCAAGACAAAAGAATTTCAGGCTTGTTGAAATCTCGGGAAAGTCAGTAATCTCATCGAAGAAGATCAGCGTTTTCCCCGGTATAAAGCGTTTTGACGGATCAATCAGAGAAATGTTTTTGATAATATCCGAAGTTTCGTATCCATCAGAAATAATCCCTTTGTATTTCTCATCCCGGATGAAATTGATCTCAATGACGCTTTCGTAGTTTGCATGGGCAAAATGATTGATGGACTCTGTCTTGCCAACCTGCCGGCAGCCATTGACGATCAAAGGTTTTCGATCCGGGTTTTCTTTCCAGGCCTGTAAAAACCTGTCGATTTTTCTTTTCAGGTAGACCATGATATCCTCCGTTTCATTTCATAACATGATTTTGCCCAAAACCAAAACGGTTTTCAAGACCGTTCTCACAAAAAATGGGGGAGATTTCCATAATTTCTCACAAAAAATGAGGGAGATTTTGCTGAAATCCCACATTTTCCGAAAAAAAGCCGAGAGCATGCGCTCTCCGCTTTGCTTACAGCAGGATTTCGCCGTTGGATTCGATGATGTCTTTATAGTGCTGATAGGAATCCTTCAGCTTTCTTTCCAGGGTGCCGTGGCCGTCATTGAAACGGTCGACATAGACAAAGCCGTAACGCTTCTTCATTTCCCCGGTGCCGGCGGAAACAACGTCAATCGGCCCCCAGTACAGGTAGGCACGGCAGTCAACGCCGTCTTCCTCGATGGCCTTATGCACATTCTTGATATGCTCATCAATGTAGTGGTCACGGAAGGTATCGTGGATCTGTCCGTTTTCATCCAGGTTCTCATCCAGGCCGATGCCGTTTTCGACGATGAATAACGGCAGGTGGTAACGGTCATAGAGGACATTCAGGGTATAACGGATGCCGTCCGGGTCAACCGGCCAGCCCCAGGGCTTGGGCGCCTTGTCCACCAGGTAGGGATTCTCCTTGCCGATGAGGCCGCCCGTATCTCCCTTCATGGCATATTCGGTGTCATAGGTGGAGGAACGGTAATAGCTGAAGGAGAAGAAGTCTACGGTATTGGCCTTGATGAGGGCAAGCTCTTCTTCGGTGAAGGTGACGGTGACGCCCTGTTTCTTCCAGACATCCTTCAGATAGGTCGGGATGATGCCAAGACAGAACGGGTCGCCCATGTAGAAGACATTCATCCGCTGCTGTTTCAGGGCACCGAAGACATCGGTGGGCCGGCAGCTGTATGGATAGGTCGCGACACCCGAGCAGGTAAGCATGCAGCCGATCTGGAAGTCAGGATTGATTTCATGGCCTTTTTGAACCGTCTGGGCATTGGCAACGACGAGGTTGTGGTAGGCATCCCATTTGTCCTGGGCCGTGGTTGAACCGATGGGGTCAGACGGGTTGGCAGGATCCTTGATTGTCAGGACACCGCCGCCGACCAGCGGCATGCGGAACATGTTGTTGACCTCATTGAAGGTCAGCCAGTACTTCACCAGGCCCTTGTATCTTGTAAAGACGGTTGTGACATAGCGCAGCCAGAAGTCATTCAGCTTCGGGCTGGACCAGCCGCCGTATTCGGTGACCAGGTGGAGGGGTGTTTCATAATGGCTTAAGGTAATGACCGGTTCCATGCCAAGTTCCCTCATGCATCTGAACATGTCTTCATAGAAGGCAAGGCCGGCTTCATTGGGTTCTTCTTCATCACCGTTGGGGAAGATTCTGCCCCAGGCAATGGAAGTCCGGAAGGAATTGAAGCCCATGCCTTTCATCAGCTGCAGGTCTTCCCGGTAGCGGTGGTAGCCGTCCACCGCGTCATGGGAGAGGTACACCTTGTCAGGGTTCAATGCCAGTTCATACTTCTTTGTTTCTTCGTTCCACCGGATGCCGGGATCCTTCGACATGATGCCGACAAGGATATCCGTGACATTGGGCTGTTTGCCGTCTTCCAGCCAGGCGCCTTCATACTGGTTGGCCGCAATGGCGCCGCCCCAGAGGAAATTCTTCGGAAAGCTCATGATTGTACTCCTTTCTCTGCTTTCCCTAATTGTAACAGAGCAAGGGTGAAAACATCCCGATGAATGCGGAAGGAGATGGCTGTTATAATATTGGCCATGAAAAAAGAACTGGAAAAAGCCATGGCTGAACATGGCTATAAAGAACTGACAGAAGTGCAGGAAGCTGCCATCCCGCGGATTGAGCAGGGTGAGAGCCTGTTTATCCGGGCCAGGACCGGTGCCGGCAAAACCGCCGCCTATCTGCTGCCCATCATAAACAAAGACAGGAAAGCACTGATCATCACGCCGACCAGGGAGCTTGCCCTGCAGGTATATGAAGAGGCCAGAAGGCTTTCCGCCTATGCGAAGATCCATTGTGCGTTGTTGATCGGCGGGACAGAGCAGAAGAAGCAGATGAACATGCTCAGAAGCGACCCGCAGATTGTCATCGGCACGCCGGGCAGGATCACCGACCTGTTTGAACAGGGGCTGCTGATAACGGATTTCAGTCTTCTTGTCCTTGATGAGGCTGACCAGATCATTGCGACCGGCCAGTATGAGGATATGCGGCATATGCTCGACTATCTGAAGGAAGACATCCAGACTGTATGCCTTTCAGCAACCTGGCAGGATGTATATGGCGAATATCTCAAAGGGACATTTGAAACCGTGGAAACGGATGAAGCAAGGCTGAATGAAAACATCAGCTCGTACCATATCCTGACTGATTCCAAGTACCAGGCATTGCTGAAGATACTGAATCATGCCGGGGTGGACAAGGCGATGGTGTTTGTCAACCACCGCTCGGATACCCAGCGGATCCAGGAGAGATTGAAAAGAAGAGGCATCCTGGCTGAAGCCTTCTCCGGGGCTTTGGATGAAAGAACAAGGATCCGCATGATCAAGGACTTCCAGGCCGGGAAAATCCGGGTGCTGATTGCGACGGATGCCGCGGCCAGAGGCCTGGACATTGCCGGCGTATCGCACATCATCCATTATGACCTGCCGGTGGATGAAGAAACCTACATCCACCGCTCAGGAAGGACAGCCCATCAGAACAATACCGGCATCACCATCACCCTGGTGAATGAAGACGAAAAAGAAACTGCTTCGGCAATTCTGGCGGAAACAAAGCCATTTGAACTCAATGAAGAGGAAACAAAGAAACTGACAAAACCGCTGAAACAGAAGAAAGAAACAAGAGGCACCCAGACCATTGTCATCAAGGCCGGCCGCAATGACAAACTGCGGCCCAAGGACATCATCGGGGCCCTGTGCACCATACTGCCGTTTGAAGAAATCGGCGTCCTGGAAGTGCAGGACAGATATGCCGAAGTCACCATTCTGAACAATGAATCCG
>JAFWCP010000136.1 GCA_017536845.1 Solobacterium sp.
CGGAACCCATGAAGAACTGTATGAAATGCTCGTGAATGAAACGGTTGACCTTGTCATCTGCGACCAGCGAAGGGCGTTTGCGGATGCCTACAACAACCTGCCGCTGAAAAGGCAGAAAGGGTATATCGAAGTGCCGGCCGGAAGCTTTCTGGCATCGCTTGACAAAGTCACGATTGACGAGCTGGAAAACAGGACATGCATCCTTGTGACCTCGCCCGGCCAGCAGGAGACGGACAAGCGCTTCTACCGTGACATCCTTGGCTTTCGGGGTGAGTATCTCATGGCATATTCTCTTGAAGAAGCCCGTATGTACATGCTTGCCGGCAAAGGTTTCCTGCCCATCGAAGGGAGTTTTGAACAGCCCTCGGAAAGGTATATCAAAAGGGTTCCGCTGTACCGGAAGGATCAGATGGTTTACCGTCTCTTCTGTGCTTTCTGGAAGAAGGACAACAGCGGCTATTACATTGAGGAGTTTGCGGATATCCTGAAGGCGCAGTTTCAGGATACATGATCAATAAGCATAACTGATTGAAACCATCGGAAACCGGAATTGGTCGGCCGATGGTTTTCTTTTATACTTTTCCCGAAGAAAGGGTACGGGAGGTGAAAGGCAATGAGTGACAAAGATGAAATCATCGCCTGTTACAAGGCGATGTATGACGGTGAATGCCGCAAGGACACGGAATATATGGCGCAGTATCTTGATGAATCCTATTTACTTGTCCATATGACCGGCGTCCGCATGAATCGGGAAGAATTCTTTGAAGCGATCAAAGACGGGACATTGAACTATTACCGTTATACGCATGAAGCGATGGATGTGAAAGTCGAGGGAAACAAGGCAATGCTGACAGGTGATACCCGGGTAGAGGCTGCCATATACGGCGGCGGAAAACACATCTGGCCTCTGCGGCTGGTCTGCAGCTTTATCAAAAAGGAAGGAGTCTGGAAGATGACAAAGTCGGTCGCTTCCACATATTGAAATGAAAATCACACTTAACGGAAAGACATACGCGATTCGCACCGAAGACAGCACAACCCTGCGTGACATCGAAAAACAGCTGCCGCTGACACTGGCATTCCGGCGCAATCACGATGTCGAATTTGTCGGCACGCTGCCGGAAAAACCGGTCAATGACGGCCGGAAGATCTCAGCCATCCATCCCGGCGGCATCTATTACTATGAAGGCTGGAATGTGTTCTGCCTCAATTATGCCGAAGGGGACATCTCACCATACTTCATAACATATCTTGGCACCGCTGAGGATGAACGGCTCAGCGAAGAATTGAAAGCATCACCGGATAGCATCATTGTTGAAATTACAGAATAAGGAGGAAAGATGAAAGACGTACTGATACTGACAGGAGCCGGACAGATCGGCATGGCCATCGCCAGAAGGATCGGCTATGGCAAAAAGATCGTGATCGGCGATAAGAGAATTGAGAACGCAGAGGCAATTGCGAAAATCATGACCGAAGCCGGTTATGATACATACCCGATGGAAATGGATCTTTCCTCAAAGGAATCCATCCTGCATCTGATCGCAAAGGCGCAGGAATTCGGGCCGGTTAAGATGCTGGTCAATGCGGCCGGTGTCTCACCTTCCCAGGCATCCGTTGAAACCATTCTGAAAGTTGACCTTTACGGCACGGCCGTACTGCTTGAAGAAGTCGGCAAGGTTATCGCAGAGGGAGGCTGCGGGGTCACAATCTCTTCACAGTCAGGCTGGCGGATGCCTGCGCTTACCGCCGAGCAGGACAGAGCCCTGGCAACCGCACCGGCTGAAGAACTGCTGAAGCTGGACTTCCTGCAGCCGGACAGGATCCGGGATTCCCTCCATGCCTACCAGCTTGCCAAACGATGCAATGAAAAACGGGTGATGGCAGAAGCGGTCAGATGGGGTGAGCGAGGCGCCAGGCTGAATGACATTGCCCCGGGCATCATTGTCACACCGCTGGCCATTGACGAGTTCAACGGGCCTCGGGGTGATTTCTATAAGAACATGTTTGCGAAATGCCCGGCCGGCAGACCAGGCACAGCGGATGAGATTGCCAATGTAGCCCAGCTGCTGATGAGCGAAGCAGGAGCCTTTATCACCGGTTCGACAATCCTTGCGGACGGCGGCGCTACCGCTTCCTCTTTCTACGGCCCCCTGCAGCCCTGACCTCCTTCAGGAGGATCAGATACGGATCTGAGTCAACAGCCGGAATTTCCTGCGCTTCAGGATTCCGGCTTTTTCTTCGCTTCAGCAGAACTGCAGCATGATTTGTTATAGCATTCGCGCTGAGCTGCCGGGTTCAGGATTCATCGGTTTCATTTTTACGGCCGAAGGCTTCTGTCCGGATCCGAATAATACGACCGAAGTGAAAGTCTTTTCGGAAGGGCAGAAATGGAAACAGAAGCCGATGGTCATGCTGCAAAGTGCACGGCATTGAAATTGACAGTTCATTGATACAGCCATCCAGAACAGGGTGGATACCATACTGGACAGAACTTCGCGGTTGATGGATGACGCGGACCTGTCCGCCTTATTCGGCGTACTGTAAAACAAAGGACGGGCGACCGTCCTTTTGTCTCAGGAAATTTTCGGCAGGTTCCAGCGGTAGTGTTTCGCCAGGCATCTCAGGCCGACGACGGCAAAGCCGGCAAGCATCGCCCCGGTGGGATCCTGCACATGGGGCAGGACCAGGCCGGTGGTAAGGCCGCCGGCGATGGCCGCCAGAGCGTAGATGTGCTTGCGGAAGATATCAGGAACCTGGTCGGCCATCAGGTCACGAAGCACCCCGCCGCCTACCCCGGTCAGAAAGCCAAGGAAGGTCAGCAGGAACAGGTTGTCCGAATGGCCGCTGCTGACGCCGACCATGACGCCGTTGACGGTAAAGGCGGCAAGTCCGAGCGTATCAAAGACAAACAGCATGCTGTCATAGACCTGGAAAGCCCTGGCCGGCATGGCCTTATGCATTTTCAGGATGAGGAAGATGATATTGGCAGTGACAGCCGCAACGGTAACGTAAAAAGGGTTGAGGCAGGCTGCCGGCGGGGTGATGCCGATCAGCAGGTCGCGGATCAGACCGCCGCCGCAGGCGGTGGTCACAGCAAGGACGTTGATCCCGAAGAGATCCATATCTTTATGGACGCCCGCAAAGGCGCCGGAAATCGCAAAGGCAATGGTGCCGAGCAGGTCAATGGCCGGCAGAAAGGTTGTGTTCATATGCGTACTCCTGTAGATTTCCCATACAATGGGCGCCTTATTATACTGCGGAAGTCATGGAACTCATGCTGAAAAGGAACAGGAAAACGATTCTTTGCTATAATAGTCGCGTTTGAATATGGGGGCAGACAGTATGAAGTGGGTAAATGCCATCCTGTTGGCGATCCTGCTGGGGTGCGGCTGGTATGTATACGGCGAAACAGTTCAGTTACAGCAGATGCAGGATCAGCTGGCAGAACGTCAGGAAGTGTATGAACAGACCGAGCCGCTTATGGCCGAAGCGCAGGAACATGTCGCGGAAAACGAAAAGGAATACGAGCAGATGCAGCAGGACAAGGCCGAAGCTTTGGAGGTATATGACATATGGGCAGAAAGAGCAGAAGAAATCGAAGCATTGCTGGGGCGGTAATCGCTCTTTGCCTGCTGGCCTGCCTGGCCATTGTCGGCATGTACCATATCCGGCTGAAAAGAGAAATGGAATCTGTCCGGTTCGAATATGAGGATATCAACAGGAATGTTGACTTCCTCAACGGGCAGATCGCGGAAATCAATGCGGAAGCGGAAGGCATCAAGGCAGAAACCCTCCTTCTCAGCAATATTGAAGAACGGATTCCGGAAAAGAAACAGGAATTCCATGACCTGTGCCGGCAGTTGGAAGAAGCGGTAATCGCAGATGAGACAGATGCAAAAATCGCCTATCTGACCTTCGATGACGGGCCTTATACCGATACAACACCGAAATATCTGGACGTGCTGGAAGAGAAAAACGTCCTGGCAACGTTTTTCCAGCTTGGCAAGCCGTCTGAGCAGTATGACCCGATTTACCGGCGGGTATATGAAACCGGGCACACGATTGCCAACCATACCTACAGCCACCGCATCAAGGACGGTATTTACAGAAGTGTTGACGCCTTTATCAACGATGTCATCCGCAACCGTGAATTCATCGAGAACAAGCTGGGCTATACGACCAACATCCTCCGCTTTCCGGGAGGGTCGGAAACAGCTGCCTACATGGGCGTGAAAAACGGCATTGTCGAAAGGCTGCGGGAGCTTGGCTATGGCTATGTTGACTGGAACATCATGACCGGGGACGGCACGACGTGGATGACGCCGCAGGCGTATCGGGACAACATCCTTCTCCATACCGACGGCAGGAAGATCCTGGTGGTGCTGATGCACGACTACAGCCCCAATTCCCTGATCGCCCTGCCGGAGATCATCGACGGCCTGCGGGAACAGGGCTATACATTGCTGCCGTTATTCTACGAGAGTTCAATGGTCATAAAATGAATCAAAGAGACTGCGGTCTCTTTTTGTTTATCGGATTTGGCGATGACATAAGCAGCAGGTGCTGTCAGAAACGAAAACAGGGTTCTGCTGTGATTGCAGTCAGGAAAGCAGCACCATCGCATCTTCGTGATGCGTCTGATCCTGGCAAAAAGAGCATTGAAGTGACAGATCATCGTGTATAATATAAATAGATTTTATGTAAAGGAGAAATACAATTATGAGCTTTCCCAAAGGATTTTTATGGGGCGGCGCAGTAGCTGCCAACCAGTGCGAAGGTGCTTATCTCGAAGACGGCAAGGGACTTTCCGTTCCTGATATGTTATTGGGCGGCAATGTCACGACGCCGAGAACCTTCCTGCCTGTGACCGACCCCAACGCTTTCTATCCTTCTCATGAAGCGGTAGACTTCTATCATCATTATAAGGAAGATATCGCCCTGTTTGCGGAGATGGGCTGGAATGTATTCCGTCTCTCCATCAACTGGGGCAGAATCTATCCCAACGGCGATGATGAAGAACCCAACGAAGCGGGCCTTGCCTTCTATGACAGCGTCTTTGACGAATGCCGGAAATACAACATGGAACCGCTGGTCACCATCTGCCATTACGAGATCCCCTGGAATATCGTCACCAAGTACCACGGCTTCTACAACCGTGAAGTCATTGACCTTTTCATCAAGTACTGCCGGACGATTTTCACGAGGTACAAGGACAAGGTAAAGTACTGGCTGACCTTCAACGAGATCAACATTGCCATGATGGTCGGCGGCGGCCTGGGCGACCTGTACGGTCTGGGCTTAATGCAGGATGAGGACATCCATGCGACCGAACCGATCAAGCTTTCTGAACTGAAGCATGATCCCCAGCAGACTCTGGTCGGCCTCCACAACCAGTTTGTCGCCAGTGCTCTGGCTGTCAGGCTGGGCCATGAGATCAACCCTGACTTCATGATCGGCAACATGATCTGCCACAGCACCACCTATCCGTATACACCCAACCCGAAGGATATGCTTCTCTGGCAGAAGACAGAACACGAAAAGAATGACTATTGCGGAGACGTCCAGGTCAGAGGCGCCTATCCGTTCTGGGCACGTAAAATGGTCCTTGACATGGGCTTGGATCCTTCCTTTATAGACAATGAGGAAGATAAGAAGATCCTGAAAGAGGGTGTTGTTGACTTCTACACATTCTCGTATTATCAGACATCCTGCGTTACCGAAGATCCTACTGTTGAAAAGACAGCCGGCAATATGTCCTACCGGGCAAAGAACCCGTATCTGAAGGCTTCCGAATGGGGCTGGCAGATTGACCCGGACGGACTGTACTATACACTTGTCCAGCTGCAGGACAGATATCCCGATACTCCGCTGATGATTGTTGAAAACGGCATCGGTGCCATTGACAAGGTGGAAGAAGACGGTTCAATCCATGATACGTACAGAATCGATTACTTCCGTCCGCATATTGCCGCGATGGGCAAGGCAATTGATGCCGGCGTCAACCTGATCGGCTACACGACCTGGGGTCCGATTGACCTGGTTTCCGCAGGCACCGGCGAGCTGCGCAAGAGATACGGCTTCGTCTATGTAGACAAGCATGACGACGGTTCCGGCAACTTCGCAAGAAGCCGCAAGGATTCCTTCTTCTGGTATAAGAAGGTCATCGCTTCCAACGGCGAAGATCTTGACTGATCGACATTTAAAAGAGCAGTTTATGATAAGCTGCTCTTTTTTCTATTATGAAATAGGAACGAACTGGGCCTGATCATAGTAGGAAGAAAACCTGAATTGTGTATATGATTAACAGGTCAGGAACACCAGTGGTTTCTGGCCTTTCTGCTGTAGGCATACAGTCAGACTGGCCTGGGTAAAGTAAGGACGTTGCTTTTTTCAGACCCGGCATAGCCGCGAGTCAGTCACAGA
>JAFWCP010000137.1 GCA_017536845.1 Solobacterium sp.
CGAAATACGTACTCGAAATTCGTATTCCAATTTCTTCTGCAGACAACGCCGCAGGAAAACGTCTTATTTCCGGATCCTCCGGTCACCAGAATTTCCAACAGAAAACGGCTGCACAGTTTACCTGTACAGCCGTAAGTGTCTGTTTTCCGGCAACAGGTGTTCAGTTTTCCAGTACACCTGTTACTTCATTGAAGTAATACGTCTTTCCGTCAATGACTGTCTGCCCCTTTGCCATTAAGCCTGTCTGCCTGTCATAATAGTACGTATTGCCCGCCTGGCTGGGATACAGTTCAACATCACTGCCCTGAACTGTGTACCACCCCTTGATCATGCGCCCGTCCGCATCATAGCGCACCCATTTGCCGGACCCGTCAGCGCCATGAAGCTTAATGGCCTTGACGATCTGGGCGGAAAGGTCAACCTTTTCCGGCGTGTCGTATCTGCTCAGCTGAGCAACCGCATTGATCCAGGCCTCATCCTTCAGGTGTTCTTCTTCATCCTGGTAGATATAAGGCATCCAGACTTCCTTGTTTTCTGCCTTGGCACCATCATAGATGGCATCCAGCCAGTACCAGCCGTCAGATTCGGGATCATAGATTTCCCTTCCTCTTTCATAGCCGTATGCCGTATCGGTGATGTTTTTCGGATCACCCTTGACGCCCTGTCTGCGGCCGCCTTCATACCAGTACTGCTTGCCTTTGTAAGGGCAGAAGCCGAAGGTTTTGCAGGCTGCCGGATCAATGGGGATGGGTTCTGTTTCAATCGGGTTGCCGTCTGCCTGGACAGTCAGTGCCCCTGTCCCCAGCATGACAGCGGTAAGAAACATCGTAATGAATTTCTTCATGGGTAAATATCCTCTCTTTCCTGTCAATCATTATAACGCAGAAAAAAGGCCGGATGGCTCATCCGACCTTTCAGATTTCATTAAGCTGCAGCCTTCTTCGACTTCTTGAACAGAAGGTACCAGAGACCTGCACAGCACAGAACGATTGCAGCATCGATGCCGTACATCGTCTTCATCCAGCCCGGTGTGCTGCCGCCGGTTTCCGTTGCATAAGCGCGGCTGTTGGCGCATGTGTAGAGGATGTTCTTGCATGCCTGACGCATCGCCAGCAGGGAAGTCGCGGAGGTTGTATCCGTCATCTTGGAGAAGTCTGTCATCTGCGGGGTTAAGCAGAAGTCATTGCCGTTTCTGACGAGGATATCCGCATCCTGGTAGCCATAGCCGCCGAAGTAGTCGGTCAGGACCATGCCCTTGAAGCCCCACTCACCGCGCAGGACGTCTTTCTGCAGTTCGGAACATGCACCGGCATACTTGTTGCCGATGTAGTTGAACGCGGACATGACCGCATCGCAGCCGCCTTCCTTGACGGAGAGTTCAAACGGCTTCAGGTAGATTTCACGGATTGCCTGTTCATTGGACCAGGTGCACAGCATGTCGGTACGGTGGGTTTCCTGGTCGTTCATGGCAAAGTGCTTCATGAACGCGTAGACGCCGCTTTCTTCCGCACCGGCAATGGCGTTGGCAGCCATCTTGCCGGAAATGAAGCCGTCTTCGGAATAGTACTCGAAGTTACGGCCTGCGAAAGCAGAACGGTGGATGTTCATGGCCGGGGCATACCAGCCGGAGACATTCATTTCGTCCGCCATCTTGCCGATGGAGCGGCCGAATGCCTTGGCCAGATCAACGTTCCATGTGGAAGCGATGACAACGCCTGCCGGGAAGCCGATGGAAGCCTTGCCGGTGAAGTTGTTGTTAATGGAAGCAGGGCCGTCGCAGTCAACCTGCTGAGTCTTGCCGATGGACTCGATGGCAACGGACTGATAGCCGCCGGTACCGATCAGAGCGCACATTTCATCAACGGTCAGCTGGTCAAGCATGGTCTCCCAGATGGGATCATCATAGTCCTTGCCGCGGACATCGGTCATCTTGATGCCGCTGTTCTTGCCGGTGACAGGCATCGGGTCAGACGCGTTGTTGAATTCAGTCGGATCGTAGTTTGTATGGTTGTAGAAGCCGGCCTTGACACTGTCAGCCATCTCGAAGTTCGTCGGAGCGGCTGTTGCTTCGTCATAGTTGGCGAACTTGTCGGCACGGGAGAGGTATGTCACATCGCCCTGGGCAAACGCGAACTTCGCATCTGCTGTATCGACATCGGTTGAACGCTTGTTGTTTGCGTCATAGACAACATCAGCCGCGACATTGTATGTCTTGGAATCGATGATGTTGTGGGAATCGCTGTTGATGGAGATGATGTAATCACCCTTTTCAAGCACATAGCAGCCCTTGTTCAGGTAGTCGAAGGAAGCCATATCCTCTTCCTTGAAGGAGAGGGTCAGGGTTTCCGACTTGCCCGGTTCGAGCAGGGAAGTCTTGGCGAAGGCTACCAGGTTGGCGGTTGCCTTTTCAATGCCGCCGTTTGTATAAGGCGGGTTGTAGTAGACTTCCACAACGTCCTTGCCGGCCTTGTCGCCGGTGTTTGTAACAGTGACATCAAAGCTGAGCTTGCCGCCGTCGTTCTTGATCTCGCCCATTTCCTGCTTGAAGCTTGTGTAGGAGAGACCATAGCCGAACGGATAGACAACGGCCTTGTCATAATCGATGACGCCTTCGGCAGCAGCGGTTTCATACCAGCGGTAGCCGACATAGATGCCTTCGACATAGTTGACGAAGTTCGGGGTGACAGGGAAACCGTAGGACTGCGGGGATACGTCAGCCAGGTTGGTGTACTGGAACTCGCCGATGTTGTTGTAATACGGCGCCGTTGTCAGGTCAGCAACGAAGGTATCGATGGTCCTGCCGGAAGGGTTGACGTCGCCGGTCAGGATTCTGCCCAGGGCGTTGAAGCCGGTCTGGCCGGGACCCGGCGCAAGAATCACGGACTTGATTGACGGATACTCATTGACCCAGCCAAGTTCCATCGCGTTGGAAGCGTTGATGACAACGATGACGTTCTTGAATTCAGATGTAACCTTGTCAACCATTGCCTGTTCACGGGTTGTGAGCTTCAGGTAATGCTTGTCATTGCCCAGGTCTTCCGCAAATTCGGAATAACGCAGGCCCTGCGCGGAGAAGAATGTGCCTGAGCCGTCATCGGTAAAGGTTGCCTCAAAATCCGGATCCAGCTTTGTCGGCAGGTCAGCGCCTTCACCGCCGGAACGGGCGATGACGATCATGGCAGTATCGGAATATGCCTTGGCATTGTCGAAAACACCTGCATCTTCATATTCCTTCATGGACAGTTCCGGAATGGTCCAGTCCTGGCCCATCATACCGACATTCGGACGGGCTGTACGCCAGTCTGTGTAGAACTTCACGAGGTCCGCATTGTATGCAAGACCGGCATTTTCCAGGCCCTTCAGCAGGGACACGGTCTCATACAGGCCGGACAGGGAACCGGAACCGGTGCCGCCGTATACCGGAGCTGTGGAAGACCAGCCGAAGGTATTGAGCTTTGTGTCCTTGGAAATCGGCAGGAAGTTGTCATCGTTCTTCAGAAGCACGAAACCTTCTTCGGCAATGGTCTGGAACAGATCACTTGCCTCGACAATGCTTTCTTCGGAGATGTCGCCGCCGTTGGAGAAGACCATGGAAACCATGCTCTTCATGGGACCGGTCAGAATCTGGTTGACGATTAACGTCACAGCCAGAATGAGCGCCAGCCAGGCAGAACCGCGGACCAGGCCGCGCTGTTCCTTCTTTGCCTTGCCGGCGAGGATGGTGACAACGATGGCTGCGATCAGGCAGGCAACGATCGCAATGATCTGCCCCTTCAGCAGGCCTAATGTTGTCATAACATCATTCATGTTAATTCCAAGCATTATCTTTCCTCCTCTATATGATGCTGAAATACAGTTGTCTATATTATAGAGCATATTCATATAGCGTGAAAAACACTATTTAATTCTTATAATTCGCTTTTTGAACTGATATGCATTTTAAATTACATGATCGGGAAACGATTGCCACCACGCCATATCTTCAGCTTCTCCGCTTCTTCAATCAGCTGCTGGCGGAAGTCCGGATGGGCGATGGAGATCAGCAGTTCAGCCCTCTCCCAGGTCGTGCGGCCGGTCAGGTTGACGACGCCGTATTCAGTGACGACGTAATACGCCTGGCTGCGCGGGCTGGTGATGATGTCGCCGGCAAAGGTCGGCACGATACGGGAATGACGAACGCCTTTTTTATCGACGAACGAGGATGTCATGCATATGAAGGCCTTGCCGCCTTTTGACATCGCCGCCCCGGTCAGGAAATCAAGCTGGCCGCCGGTACCGGAGATATGCCTGGTGCCGGCGCTTTCGGAACTGATCTGGCCATAGAGGTCAACACTGATGCAGTTGTTGATGGAAACGACATCGTCCATCTGGCCGATGACTTCCGGGGCATTGACGTAGGCCAGCGGCGCCGCGATGACGCCGGGATTGCAATCCAGCCAGTCATACATCTTTCGTGAGCCGAAGGCCATGCCCAGCACGCCCTTGTCACGGAACAGCTTCTTGCGCCGGTTGGTCAGCTTGCCGGCTTCATGCAGCACATAATAGGCATCCCCGCACAGTTCGGTATGCATGCCGAGATCCTTGAGGTCGGACTTTGCGATCAAAGCGCCGATGACGTTGGGGACAGAACCGATGCCCAGCTGCAGGGTGGCCCCATCTTTTATAAAAGGAATGATTTCAGCCGCGATTGTCTTTTCCGCATCCGTTGCCGGCAGGATCGGGAATTCGGGCAGGTCAGGATGCCCGCCTTCCACCACCATATCCACCTGGTCGATGTGGATGGAATCTTCGATATAGCCATAGATCTGCGGCAACTTTTCATTGACTTCAAGGATGACAACATCTGCCTTTTCCAGGATGCCCCGGGCCACGCCGGTGGCGCAGGAGAGGTTGAAATACCCGTGCCGGTCCATCGGCGGCACGGCCATCATCGCAACATTGACGGTCAGGAAATGGGTGTAGTAAGGCACCACCGAACGGAAGATCATCGGGATGAAATTGCACAGGCCGACATCGCAGAGATGCCTTTCATAGCTCGAACAGTGCCAGCTGTTGTAATAGAAGTGTTCCCGGGTGGGATCGGCTTCCACGGTCTGGATCGGGCCGAAAAGCAGGTTGCCGCGGATCTTGACATCCCAGAGCTCGTCCTTCCGTTTTGCCAGCGCACCATCCAGCAGGTAAGGGAAACACACATTGGTCGTATAGTCCACCCAGTCGCCGCTTTTTACGATCTTTACGGCCTCTTCGGGGGTTGTCAGTTTCTTTCTGTAGGTATCATATACATTGCTCATACGGCCCTCCCGTCATTCAGCAGTATTGTAGCAAATCATATTTACGGACAAACGAAAAACCGATGCATTGCACCGGTTTAAAATACCTGATTACGCCTTGAGCCGCCAGAGTTCGCTGTAGGAGATGAACTGGATGGCGTCGGCATTGAGCTTGGCCTGGTTGCGCTGTTTCTTGACAATGCCTTCATGCACGTCCTTGAGCACCTGCTTGTTCATCATGTACTGCACATACAGTACCTTCTTCAGCAGGAACCAGCCGGTAACATAAGAAGCAATTCTGGCTTCCCTGTCCTTCATGGCGGGCAGTTCCCTCTGTGCTTCTTCAGCCATTTCCTGGGATGCCCTGACGCAGGTTTCCTTGAGCAGGTCATAGTTCTTGAACAGCTTGCCGTCCAGCCTTCTCTGCAGGAAGCCGGCCTTCATGGTCAGGAAGTCTTCAAATGCCTTGACGATCGCTTCCGCCGAATCGGCTGTCACGGCAACGATTTCGTTCTTGCATTCAATAAACTCAGCACCCGGTTCGCTCATGCAGAAATACAGGCCCTTGGCGATGATCTGCGAGTAAGCCGAATACGGCACCACCAGCATTGCCTTGTCCTCATCACCGATGGTGAGATAGAGGATATACGGGTAGATGATCGGTTTGCCGCTGAGTTTGTTGATGTCCTTATAGTGAATAATCTGGTTGGAAATTGCCTGTGCTGAAATTGCGCCTTTGAGATTCACACAGATCTTGATATCCGCCTGCTTCTCGAAGATGCCCTCAAAAGCCTTTCTTAAGACGGGATCCAGGTCATCTGCCAGATTGAGGTAATCTTCCAGATAACCGTTGAAGGTACAATCATTCCCTTTTTTTCTCTGATCCAGCTTTTGATTCAGTAAGTTGCTGATTGACATGTTGCTACTCCTTCTGGGAAACATTCTGCGTTCCGCCGTGACTTTAATTATATTCATCCGAAAGCCAAAATACCAGTGAAATCAAAGCGAAAACGGCATTTTACACGCCTGTGAAAATGCGCATCAGGCCGATGTGTTCATGTCAAGGTTCCGTGTGTTAGAATAAACGGCATGAAAACCATCATTACCGCAAAATATCTCAAAGAGCCCCTTCTGCATGAACTTGCGCAGGGGCGTACATCCGGCCTGACCGACATTGACGTCAGGACCCTTTCCTCGTTTGACGCCGTCATACGGCCCAACCGGAACCTGCTTCTGCTGCAGCTTGCCCACCGCCTGCAGGCCGAACAGGAAAAATACGAAATCTACGGGCAGATGTTTGCCTTCCCCGCCTTTATCAGCGAAATCCTTTCCTTTGCCGGTGAATGCATCCTGTACGGCATCACGCCCGATTCTCTGCCGGCCGCCAATGTCCAGCAGAAGGACCTGCGGGAAATCCTGGCCGAAGCAATGGCCATGGACCTGCCGGAAAAGGAAACCGTGCAGCAGGAAGACGCCTTCCTGGACAAGGTCGTCCATACCGAAAACATTGAACTGCACGATTACTTTGAAACCAGCCCGTACCAGTACCGTCTGCTGGAAAAGCTGAAGGAAAAGATCCCCTTTGTCCCACGGGAAAAGACAGCTCCGAAAACCTTCCTGCGCAGCGCCCTCAACGCCCGTCAGGAACTCGAAGCCATCGCCCAGGACATCATCCGCCAGGGTGTCCCCTGCAATGTCATCCTGACCTCCATGAGCTTTCTGCCGGTATTGAAAATGGTCTTTGACCGTTATCAGATCCCCTATTCCTATACCAGCTCGGCCGCTGTATTGCGCATCCCGTTAATCTACCAGGCCCTGGTTGCACTGGGGCTGAACAAGGACACCGAAAGCTTCCTTGCCGCATTGGGCATGGATGCCTTCCCGTACCATTGCGATGATGCCCTGCAGATCTATCTGGAACAGACCCTGACTGATTTTTCTCCTGCCAACATTGCTCCTCACCTTGCCGGCACCGTGCATGAAAAGGAAGCTGATAAATACCAGCAGTGTTATGAACAGGCAGCCGAATACATGGAACGGATCAGCCAGTGGCTCGACCCCCTGCTGGAAGCGGAAGGCAAGGACATCCTGATTGAAGCATACCGCATCCTGAAAGCTTCCCCTTACCTTTCCGGCCGGGAAGAGCTCAATGCCGGCCTGCGCATCCGTGCTGCCGTTTCGGAGGCACTGGCAGAAATCTTCAGCGATGAAGATGTCCGTTTCCTTGTGAACGCTTTGTCACGGCAGTCCTCCGCCGAAATGCGCTATGATACCGATTTCTGCATGGTCACGGATATCCGCCGGCCTGTACCTGCCAAAACCAATGCCTATGTCGTCCACTGCGACGGTGCCTCCTATCCCGGCTTCCGGCCGGTAAAGGGGCTGTTTGATGAAGACTATGTTTCAGGAATTCCCCTTTACCCTTCGGCTGCCGAGCGTTATGACATGTACATGTCACAGCTGCAGTGGATTGCTTCCTCTGCCCATGAAAACCTGTATTACAGCTATCCGGTCAACGACTACCAGGGCAGGGAAATCCAGCTGGCTTTTGAAATTGAATCCCTTTTCCCGAAAAACAGCGCGATCAAATGGCGGCTGGACCGGCTTGCCCCGCACGATGAAAAGGAACATCACCTCGACCCTGCTCTTGCCGAAAAGCTATTTTATAAGAAGGGGTATATCCGCGGTTCCATTTCCACCATTGAAAACTGGTTTCGCTGTCCCTACGCCTACTTCCTGAAATCCGGCCTGAAGCTGTACGAAAACCGCGGGGCCGCGATGGATGATGCCACCTTCGGCAATATCCAGCATGACCTGATGCAGAGAATCGTCGAAAAAGATCCCAAACATTACGGCAATACGACAAGGGAAGGATGCCGCAATATCATCCATAAGCAGATGGAAGCCCTGCGGCAGATGTATCCTTACCAGGCGGAAGCGCTTTATTTAAGTGAAGAAAGAATGCTGGATTCCCTTGAAAGAAGCCTGCTGGTATTAAAGGATATGGAAGCCCATACCACCTATCGGGCGGCTGCCATGGAGAAGCACTTCGACGAATTCTGCATCGGCGATGTCTGCCTGAACGGCATCATCGACCGTTTTGACAGTGCCGCCGGCAATACCCGTGTCATCGACTACAAATCTTCCGGAAAGAAGCTGGAGCCTGCAAAAGTGCAGTACGGCCTGCAGCTGCAGCTTTTAACCTACCTGATCATCACTGAAGAGCTGTACCATTCCAAACCGGCCGGGGCATATTACTTCTCACTGAAGGATGTGCTGATTGACTTTGCGGCTGCCGGCACATCCGGCCGGGGAAAAAACCAGACTGTGGAAACCAATGTTGAATCGGAAGAAACCGCAAAGGAAGCCATCATCAGAAACAGGCGGCTGAGCGGCTGGACATATATTGATTCTCTTTCCGACATGGACGATGACAAACGCCATATCCCCAATTCCAAGGCAAGGGACTATGGTGAAGATAAACAGATCATCCTGGACAACTATGCCCGTTTCGCGGAAGAAATCAAAGCCGGAAACATTGCCCTTGACCCGACGGAAGGCGCCTGCGAATTCTGCCCTTACCGGGCGATCTGCCGCTTTGCCGGGACCGCAAAAAAGATTCCCGGCGCCGCAAAGGAGGAAGAAGATGCCGTTTGATCATGAACAGACCCAGGCCATCAACGCCCTTGGCCGCAATATCCTTGTTTCCGCTTCCGCCGGCGCCGGCAAGACAGGTGTTCTGGTTGCCCGTCTGAAGAAGCGCTGTGTGGATGACCGCGTCCCCCTGTCCGCCATCCTGGCCATGACCTTTACCCAGGCCGCCGCCGCGGAGATGAAAAAACGTCTGGCCAGAGAACTCAACAGCCTGTATGCCAAGGCTGAAGACGAAGACGAAAAAGCCTGGCTGCAGGCCCAGCTGATTGCCCTGCAGTCCGCCCATATCACAACCATTGACAGCTACTGCCTAAGCATCATCCAGAAGTATGCCAATGTCCTGGGCAAAGACCCGGCGATCACCCGCAATATCCTTTCCGAAGGCACCCAGCGCCAGTATAAAAACGAAGCCTTCCGGAAAGCCCTGAGCGCCATGTCTGCCCTGTATCCCGAACAGACGCTTCGTATGATTGAGATGTTCTCCCTGCGGCCGGAGGATTACAAGTCGCTCTATGACATCGTCGAGCGCATCAACAATGCCGCCCAAGCCCAGATTGACCCCGATGCCTGGTATGAGCAGGCAAGAAACCTCTGGAAGCCGGTTTCCTGTTTTGACGACTTTGACCCCGAACTGCTGGACGCCTTTTACAGCAGCCTTACCCTGCGTCTGGAAAGTTTTCAGA
>JAFWCP010000138.1 GCA_017536845.1 Solobacterium sp.
CATGGCTTGAGCGACGAGGAAATCATGGATACGCTGGAAATTGATCTGAGCACACTGCAGATGTACCTGGGATAAGAAATCCCGGGTTTTTTATACTTGCAGTATCAGTTCTGTTCACTTTGTTTGCATTGCCGGCAGGATAGGTTATACTATTTGCGCTTTGCGCTTCTTTTTTTGTTTATATGAAGGAAAGCGTTCAAGTGAAAGGAGGACTCGATGGAAGAGAAAACATTCAAATCACGATCTGCACTCGTCCTGTATTTCCTGCGCGGCGCCAAACGCTGGTTCGCCCTGGCAGTTGTCTTTGCGGGTCTGGTCTCCCTGATGGAAATGGTCAATCCGAAAATCATCGGCTTTACCGTTGACAGCGTGCTGTCCGACAAGCCGTCAAAGCTTCCGGCTTTTGTCAATCGGCTGATTGAGGGGGTCGGCGGCACCGTCTATCTCCGTGAGCACCTTTATGTGATTGCGGCAGCGGTCATTGTGTTTGCGCTTCTGTCCGCTTCATGCCGGTACCTGTTCCGTCTCTGCAACACCAAAGGTGCGGAACGGCTGGTCAAGACGATGCGGGATGACCTCTTCGGCCATATCCTGAAGCTGCCTTTTTCCTGGCATGCGGAGAACCACACCGGTGACATCATCCAGCGCTGTACATCGGACGTAGAACAGATCAAGATGTTCTTAAGTGAGCAGCTGACGTCGCTGTTTCGTATTTCGGTCCTGCTGATCATGGCAGTGACCTTCATGTTCCGGATCAATACATCACTTGCTTTCGGCGCCCTGGCCTTTATTCCGGTGATCATGGGCTACAGCTATTTCTTCCACCACAGGATCGGCTCCGCCTTTCAGAAGGTAGATGAAGAGGAAGGGCGGCTTTCTTCCATTGCCCAGGAGAACCTGACCGGGGTCAGGGTCGTCAGGGCTTTCGGCCGCGAATCGTATGAAAGAAGCAGGTTTGAAAAGCAGAATGCTTCGTATACCGGGCTGTGGATCCATCTGATGAACCTGATGGCAGCCTTCTGGTGTTCGGGCGACCTGATCTCCTACCTGCAGATCCTGGTGGTCATCACCTATGGTTCTTACCTGTGCGTCAACGGCACCATCACAGCCGGCAGCTTTATCGAATTCATTTCCTACAACAACCTGCTGCTGTGGCCGGTCAGATGGCTCGGAAGGGTTGTTTCCAACCTGTCCAAGGCCGGTATTTCCATCGACCGTCTGATGTATATCATGAACGCTGCCGAGGAAAAGGATCTGCCGGATGCGGTTGAGCCGGATATGGCCCAGGATATCACCTTCGACCATGTCAGCTACACGTATGACAACGGCAAGACCGGCGTCCTCAACGATATCAGCTTCACCATTCCCGCCCACAGCACCTTCGGCATCCTGGGCTCTACCGGCTCTGGCAAGTCCACGCTGATGTATCTGCTGGACCGTCTGTATGAGACAGACCAGGGAACAGTGAAGATCGGCGATACGGATGTGCGTAAAATCAAGGCGTCCTGGCTGCGCAGCCATATCGGCATGGTGCTGCAGGAACCGTACCTGTTCTCGCGCAAGCTAAGTGAAAACATTGCCATTGCCGTCCCTTCGGCCCATATGGATGATATCCGGGCTGCGGCCAGGACAGCCGCTCTTGAAGAGGCCGTTGACCGCTTCAAGGAAGGGTATGATACATACGTCGGTGAGCGCGGCGTGACCCTGTCAGGCGGCCAGAAACAGCGGACGGCAATTGCCCAGATGCTGATAAGGAAGCCGGACATCATGATTTTCGACGATTCCCTTTCCGCTGTAGACGCGGAAACGGACGCAAAAATCCGCAGTGCCCTCAAGGAGAATATCGGCTCGTCAACCGTGATCCTGATCTCCCACCGCATTACAACCCTCATGAACTGTGACCGGATTGTCGTCATGGACAAGGGCAGGGTCATGGAGGAAGGTTCGCACCAGGAACTGCTGGCGAAAAACGGCATCTACCGCAGAATTTATGACCTGCAGTCAAGGCAGGCCGAGGAGGTATCCGCATGAGTGAAAAGGATAAACCCGTTTCCCTGCCGTACTTCGGCATTCCCCGGATCCTGCCCTATACAAAGCCTTATCAGAAGACCATCCTCAGCATGATCCTGATGGGCATCGTCACCAGCCTGATTGACTCGGCCTACCCGCTGTTCAACCGCTATGCCCTGGACCACTTTGTCGGTGAAGGGACGCTGGATACCATGGGCCTGTTCATCGCCCTGTACATTGCCGTACTGGTCGTGCAGGTGCTGTTCAACTACATCAGCTACCGCAACTGCGGCCGGGTGGAAATGCTGATAGACAGGGATCTGCGCAACGCATCCTTCAACCACCTGCAGGAGCTGTCCTTTGCCTACTTCAACCAGAACAACGTCGGCTACATCCACGCCCGGGTCATGTCGGATACCGGCAAGATCGGCGAACTGGTGGCCTGGCGGATGATGGATGTCATCTGGAACGGCTCCTATCTGCTGTTTGTCCTGGTGAACATGCTCATCATCAACGCGAAGCTGGCAGCCGGCATCCTCGTGCTGGTGCCGATTGTGGCTGTTGTCATCAGCTTCCTGCAGCGGAAGATGGTCATCCTCAACCGGCAGATCCGTGAATCCAATTCACAGATCACCTCCAACTTCAATGAAGGCATCACCGGTGCCCGCAGCATCAAGACGATGGTCATCGAGGATACCATCGGCAGGGATTTCCGGAAAGACAGTGAGCATATGCGCAGGGTATCCGTCCATGCCGTACGCTATTCCGCTTTCTTCTCTTCCAGCATTACGCTGATGAGTTCGGTGGCTTTGGCCATCGTGCTCTGGCAGGGCGGAAACCTGACAAGGGAGAACATCATCCTGATCGGCACGCTGTCGGTGTTTATGAACTATGCTCTGAACATGATGGACCCGATCCAGCAGATCATTGAAACCATCTCCGCCCTGATTTCGATCCAGGTCAACATCGAGCGTTTCTCGAAGCTGATGGAAACGGAATCAGATGTTGCGGACAGCCGGGAAGTTGTGGAAAAGTACGGTGATACGTTCCATCCGAAGAAGGAAAACTGGGAGCCCTTAAAGGGTGATGTGGAATTCAGGGATGTTTCCTTCATGTATCCTGACGGCAATGAAATGGTGCTCGAGCATTTCAGCCTGAAGGTGCCGGCCGGCACGAACATTGCCATCGTCGGTGAAACCGGGGCCGGCAAGAGCACGCTGGTCAACCTGGTCTGCCGGTTCTTTGAACCGACCAGCGGCCAGGTGCTGATTGACGGCCGGGATGCAAGGGAAAGGTCACAGCTGTGGCTGCATTCCAATATTGGCTATGTGCTGCAGACACCGCACCTGTTCTCCGGCACCGTGCGTGACAACCTGCGTTACGGCAACCCCAATGCCACGGATGAAGAAATCATGCGTGCCCTGAAGCTTGTTTCTGCTGAATTCGTTCTTGAGAAGATGGAAAAAGGGCTTGACGCGGATGTCGGCGAAGGCGGCGACATGCTTTCCACCGGTGAAAAACAGCTGCTGTCCTTTGCCCGGGCGATCC
>JAFWCP010000017.1 GCA_017536845.1 Solobacterium sp.
CACTTTATTTTATATCATTTTAATAAGTATTCTATATTAATAGGATACCTTAAGTACATTTTAAAACAGCCTCACGAATGAGGCTGTTTGTGATTATCGGGGTTATCTCCCGGGAACGTCAGTACATTGAACTAATACGAACAAACTGTTCGCCGGGTTTCCCCAACCGCATGCCCATTCTTTGGCAAGCTCAATCTGTTCTGTTGTATAGAAGCCATAGCCAAAGTCTTTGGTCCGGTTTCCTTCCTTGTAAGCCGGTGTCCTGATGATGCCTTCAGAATTATGATAAACAAGCATGATGATCCTCCTTCTGCGAATAGAATCATAGCGCTGGAACGGATGCACTTTTCTATCATTCATTCTCTGCAGAGGGGAAACTTCTGCGGAAGAGGAGAAGGGGAAATCTGATACAATAAATACAGGAATCAGAGGTGTTTTATGGAATTAAGAGTCCTGGGGTACTTTATAGCCGTGGCCGAGGAGCAGGGCATCCTCAAGGCAGCGGAAAGGCTTCATATTACCCAGCCGACCCTCAGTCGGCAGCTGGCACAGCTGGAGGAAGAAACCGGTGCCGTGCTGTTTGAAAGAAATGCGCACGGGATCACATTGACGGAAGAAGGGCTGCTGCTGTATCGAAGGGCAAAGGAAATCACTGAACTTGCTCAGCATACGCTGGAAGATCTGAAGAAGCATGATGTGGAATTGTCCGGCACGATTTCCATCGGCACCGGTGAACTGGCAAATACCCGTACGGTGGCATCCTTGTGCCGGGACTTCCGTCTGATGCATCCCCACGTCCATTTCCGGATTGATGCCGGGGATGCGGATACCATCAAGGAAAGGATCAGCACCGGCCTTCTTGATCTTGGCCTGCTGCTGGAACCGGTGGATACAAAGGATTATGACTACATCCGCCTGCCGCTGCCGGAACCATGGGCGGTCATGGTGAAGACGGATCATCCTCTTGCGGAAAAAACGTATATCACAAAAGAAGACCTGGTCAGCCAGCCCCTGGTCATGCCGGGAAGGCCGGAAATCCAGGGTGAGCTGGCCAACTGGTTCGGACGAGAGGTATCATCCCTCAATGTGACGGTAACAACCAGGCTGGCCTCCATGGCGGCGGTATTTGTGCCGGAAGGAAATGGCTGCGCACTGGTGATTGAAGGCTTTAAGCCGCTCTGGAATCCGCAGGAAATCGTACTGCGCCGGTTTAGGCCGGAGCTGTCGTCAAGAGCGGTTCTGGCGGTCAAACGCAGCCAGCCGCAGAGTACTGCTGTCAAAACCTTTATGGCATATGTTAAAAAGAGATATGCCAATGAAGCATAGGAAAAATGATTGTAAAAGCATTAGACAATCTGACTGATATTATTGATAATAAATACAGGAACGAAACGGTTCGAAAGGAGCTTTTATGAAAATCAGCGGAAGATATTTGTTGATACTGATCGGGATGTGCGGCCTGCTGGCGACAGGTGTCGGCTTATGCACGAATGTGGCGGGATTGTTCTTTACCCCGATCGCGGAGGATTTCGGCGTCTTAAGAGGCAGCGTCTCCATGACCCTCACTATCTGCAACCTTGTCTTTGCGGCCGGAGGCATGTTCACGCCGAGGCTGGTGCATGAAAACAACTTCCGTTTTCTGCTGATCCTTGGTACGGCAATGATTGCCGGTGCCACCATGGCAATGTCACTTGCCCAGGGTATGGCGCTGTTATATGTGCTCAATGCCATCAGAGGATTTGCGGCCGGTGTCCTTGGCTTTGTCTTTGTCACCACCATCATCAACCGCTGGTTCATTGACTATAACGGCCTGGCAACCAGCATTGCCATGTGCACGTCCGGCCTTGCCGGTGCGGTGTTCTCACCGGTCATCTCTTCTTTGATCCAGAACAGCGGCTGGCGCTTTGCCTATGTTGCTGTGGGGATCCTGATGGTGCTCTTCAACCTGCCTGCCATTCTGTTCTTACCGTGCCTGAGCCCGCGCTCCAAGGGGCTTTCACCCCTTGGCACACCGAAGGAAGCGGAAGTCAGCCATGCCGGTGAAGCAAAGAGCGCTTCAGTCATTAACAAAGGCATCCTGGCCCTTGCCATCCTGTTTGCCGTCTTTTCGGCCGGTTCTACGGCATTGCCGCAGTTCTTCCCGGGCCTGGCAGATTCGTATGCATTGCCGGCAGCGGTTGGTGCGTCCATGCTCTCCTTCTGCATGATTGCCAATACCGCGGGCAAGCTGATCCTTGGCGTCATCATTGACAAGATCGGCTGTCGTCTGGCCACCATCTTCTATCTGGCCCTGGCTCTGATTGCCCTGGTATTGTTCCTGATGATCCATCAGTCCGGGGCATTGCTTGCCGGTGCGGTTCTGTTCGGCACCGTGTATGCTCTTGGTACTGTCAGTCTTGCGATCATGACAAGAGAACTGTTCGGGGCTGAGAATTATTCCAGAACCTATCCGACCGTCTCCCTTGCCGGTACGGTCGCCAATGCATTGTTATCTACAGTTGTCGGCTTCATGTATGACTTCACCGGCGGCTATACTGCCATTCTGATCATGTTTGTGATCATGCTTGCCGCAGCTGTCTTCATTGTCTTACGGGCATATGCCGGCAGGCAAGCTTCTGTATAACCAGCACATCACCGCACAGGGAAGCGGTGATGTTTTTTTCCAATATGCGAAGTCCTTGAAAATGCACAGAAAAAGAATGGAATCTGACATGAAAGCCTGTTAAACTTGTTGTTGAAAGAGGTTGATCTTAAAAGAACTCATATCATAGGCTAAGGAGGAGTTATGAGCCAGTATCTTACAATCGATGTCGGCGGAACGAATATCAAGTACGCCTTGATGAATGACAATGCGGATATTCTTGAGCAGGGAGAAGTGCCCACACCCAGAACATGTCTTGAAGATTTCGAAGACGCCATTGCCGGTATTTATGACAAGTACAAGAAACAGGGAATCGCAGCAGTATGCATGAGCGCACCGGGAAGAATCAATGCCGAAACCGGCTATTTCCATACCAGCGGTGCTTTGAAGTATGTCAGCGGCATCTGCCTGCCTGAACATATGAAAGACAGGATCCCGGTACCCTTTACCGTAGAGAATGATGCCAAGGCAGCAGCCCTGGCTGAACTGTGGAGAGGTGCCATGAAGGGCTTTGACAGCGGTTCTGTCATCACCCTTGGCACAGGCATCGGCGGTTCACTGATCCTGGGCGGCAAGCTGGTCCGCGGCAATACATACGCAGCCGGCGAATTCTCCGGCATCTCCACAAGATGGGACCTGCAGTATGGCGAAGGCAACAGCTGGGCGTCTGTTTCCAGCACCAAGGCCTTAACCGACCTGTATGCCTCGAAGAAGGGTGTTGCGCCGGAAGAAATGAACGGCCGTATCTTCTTCAAGGATGTTGAGGATAAGGATCCGGTGGCTCTGGAAGTTCTGGATACCTTCTGTGAATCCGCGGCAACCGGCATCATGTCGCTGCAGCTGATCCTGGACCTGCAGAGATACTGCTTCGGCGGCGGCATCTCCAACCAGCCGATCCTGCTTGAAACCATTAACAAGAAGCTTGACGGCATCTTTGAAAGAGAAGTGCATACACCGGCATCCAGACCGGATGTTGTCAAGTGTGCGTTTGGCAGCGATGCCAACCTGATCGGTGCGCTGTACCATTATCTCTACGAGCTCAAGAAGTAAGCATATCTCAGGAAATGCAAAGAAACGGCATGGGTCCATGCCGTTTCTTTGCGTCAGTTTGAAAATGATGCGTATTATCCGTTATATGACCAGCCATGGTCATTGTGATAGACCATCAGCTTTGTCATGCCGCCGTCAATGCAGATGTTTTCCCCGGTAATAAAGCCGGCTTTGTCAGAACAGAGGTACAGCACCATATTGGCGATGTCATCGGGATTGCCGACCCTGCCGCAGGGCTGCTGGGAAGCATCCGGGCCGCTGTATTCAGTATACTGTGTATCAATCCATCCCGGGGATACAGAATTGACGCGGACTTTCGGGCCTAAGGAGATGGCAAGGGCATGGGTCAGGGCATGGATGCTGCCTTTGGCGGCAGTATAGCTTTCAGTCTGCGGCTGGCTCATGCGGTCACGTGATGAGGAGATGTTGACGATGGACGCATGGTCATTGAAATACGGCAGAAAGAGTTTTGTCAGATAGTAAGGTGCAGCTGCACCTACTGCCAGGGCATTCATGAATTCCTGATAGGAGCATTCATTGATGCCTTTCATTTTCGGCAGGACGTTGTTGATGAGGTAATCAATATGCCCGTGCTTCTGAATCACATATGCGGCAAATGCTTCCAGTACTTTCTCATCCGCAAGGTCGCCGACATACCAGTTTCCCTGCTGAATATCAATGATTTCCACTTCCGCGCCTTCTTCCCGGAACATTTCGGCAATGCGTTTCCCAATACCCTGGGCACCGCCGGTCACTACAGCTGTCTTTCCTGCAAATTGTTTCATGTCTGAATCCTCCTTGCAGTATTGTACCGTAGGATAAAATGGAATTGATCACATATGCCTGTGAAGGTGAGGTGATTCCGCAGGAAATCACCCCACGAATCACCCCACGAATCACCCCACGAATTACCCCATTCACCTCATGAATCACCCCATGAATCACCCCACGAATCACCCCATTCACCTCATGAATCACCCCATGAATCAATCTGATGTGTTATCATTTATATGAATAATAAAAAGGAGGGATCTTCTATGAACAGTCTGATCCATCTGATTGATGAACTTCGCTCTTATGACAGCGAACGTGAATGGTTCGAGTTCAAGGTGAACTGGTTTAAACCCAAGGATCTGGGGGAATATATCTCTGCGCTGGCTAACAGTGCCGCTTATGCAGGAAGAAAAAAAGCATATTTTGTATGGGGAATAAATGATGTCACTCATGAAATCGAAGGAACCGAGTTCAGGCCGGATTGTGATGTAAAGAATGAACCATTGAAGCACTTTCTTGCCAGGCAGTTGTCGCCTGAAAACAATTTTTCGTTTGACGAGGTGATAATGGATGGGAAACGTGTAGTTGTTCTTACCATTCCTTCTGCGAAAACCGTACCGACTGCATTTGCAAATGAACGTTATATCCGCATTGGATCCAGCAAGGAAAACCTTCGGAAATATCCTGAAAAGGAATCCTTTCTTTTCCATGTACTCAGAGTCGGTTTTCCGACAATCGAAAATACCCCTTCGGCTTATCAGGACCTCAGTTTTGGAAAACTGCTGGTTTATTATGCGGCAAAGGGGATTCAGCTGAATCCTGCAACGTTTGAGAAAAACCTGGAACTGCGAACGGAGGATGGTAAATATAACATTCTTGCGCAGCTTTTGTCGGACAATTCTCATCTGCCTTTGCGGGTTGCCATTTTCTCGGGACGAAGCAAAGCCGACAACATGTATTCTGTGCGGGAATTCGGTTATCAATGTCTTTTATACTCGCTTGATGATGTGCTTCGTTACGGAGATGTGCTTAATATCATTCAGGCTGATGAAAGAGACCGTATTGTGGAACGGAAAGAGGTATCGCTTTTTGAAAACGATGCCTTTCGGGAAGCTGTAATCAATGCATTTGTCCATAACGCATGGGTAACACTGAATGAACCGATGCTTACTGTATATTCAGATCGGATTGAAATCCTTTCCAGAGGGACATTGGCTCCTGAGCAGACAATGGAAGGATTCTTCGCGGGTGAATCTGTTCCTGTCAATCGTAAGCTTGCGGAAATATTCCTTCAGCTGCATATCAGTGAGAAAACCGGCAGAGGTGTTCCCAGGATTACTGAACGTTATGGGAAAAAGGCCTTCGAATTCCGTGAAAACGCAATTGTTGTAACGATTCCATTCCATTGGATCAATGTCATGGAAGACAGGGCCAATGATCATCAGAATGAGACTTCCGGGAACCTGTTCAAACAGTATGTACTGTCGGATACGCAGAGAAGCATATTGGCAGAAATCAGAAATAATCCTAATGTGACAAAACCTCAGCTGTGCACTGCTTTGGGCCTTGGCAAGTCAACTGTTGACCGTTGTATTGCGGATCTGCGGAAGAAAGGATTGC
>JAFWCP010000139.1 GCA_017536845.1 Solobacterium sp.
AATTCCAGCCCCTTGGCGGCATGGATGGTCATCATCTTTACCTTGTCCGGCGCATCCGCCAGGTCGCCGTTGTTCAATAAGGCAATATGGCAGAGATAGGCAGGCAGGTCCACCTCTTCGCCGGCCTGGGTTTCATATTCATAAATCGACTGCTTGAGCTCGGCCAGGTTGTCAAGCCGCTCCTGCGAACCTTCCGTCCTCAGCATTGTCTCATAGCCGCTGTCCTCAAGGATCTGCGTCAGCACTTCCGAAATCTGCTGGTCGCCATACGAGCGGCGGAACTTTTCCACCAGGTCGATGAAGCTCTTTGCCTTTGTTCCGGAGAAAATCTCATCCTCGCATGTCCGCAGCAGGCTTTCATACAGCGTGCAGCCGTGTTCCCTGGCATAATTCTGCAGGAAGGCGATCCGGCGCTTGCCGATATTGCGTTTGGGCACGTTGACAATGCGCAGAAACGAAAGGTCATCCTGATAGGCAATCATCCGCAGATAGCAGACGGCATCCTTGATTTCCATCCTTCCGTAAAACGGCACCCCGCTGTAGATGACATAAGGCAGATGGCGGTCGACAAAGGCATCTTCAATCGGCCTTGTCACATAGTGGGCACGGTAGAGGATCGCAATTTCCCGGTAATCAACCCCTTCCGCCTTGAGCTTTTCGATTTCATCGGCGATCCAGTCCGCCTCGCTGCCGGCCGTTGCAGCATGGTGGTAGCGCACCGGCAGGCCGTCCGCACTGACGGCGGACAGCTCCTTTTTGATCCGTGTCTTATTGGCATTGATCAAAGAGTTGACGCAGGCAATGATCTGCGGGGTGGAACGGTAGTTCTTCGTAAGCATGATGGTTTTCACATCCGGGAAATTCTCGCTGAAGTCCAGCAGGAACTTCTGGTTGGCGCCGCGCCAGGTATAGATGGTCTGGTCAGGGTCGCCGACGATGAAGAGGTTATGATGGTACTGGCAGAGCACCTTCATCAGCTCATACTGCGGTTCGTCAATGTCCTGAAACTCATCGATCATGATGTATTCCAGCCGTTTCTGCCACTTCAGCCGGATTTCCTCATTCTCCCGGAAGATATACAGGGTCAGGAAAATCAGGTCATTGTAATCCAGGCCGAAGCACTTCTTCTGCTGGTAAAGATACCCGTAGAACAGGATATCCTTGACCTGCGTCGCATCCATATACATCCTGTACAGGTCCTGCACCGACATCCGGGTCAGGTGCAGATAGTATTCCCTTTCATAGACGCCCTTGCGCATCTCAAAGTAATCCCGGGCATCGGAAAAGGTCATATCCTTGAGCGTCAGCCCTCTTTCCTCATAGATGATTTTCAGCATAGCGTCAATGTCGGCATTGTCCAGCACCAGAAAGCTTTTCGGATACTGCACGGCATGGCTGTCCTCCTGCAGCACGGAAACGCAGAAACCATGGAAGGTATTGATAAAGCCGGTATCGTTGTCCCCGGTCAGGGCATGGATCCGCTGGCGCATTTCCGCCGCCGCCTTGTTGGTAAAGGTCACGCAGAGGATATTGCCGGGACGGATGCCCAGCTCATTGACCAGATAGGCAAAACGATGCGTCAAGGCCCTGGTCTTGCCGCTGCCGGCCCCGGCCACCACCCGGATGCAGCCTTCTGTTTCGGTAACCGCTTCTCTTTGTTCTTCATTCAATCCTGCCAGTACATCTTCCATCTTGCAAACCTCTTTCGGTATTATACCCGATTTGTCTTTTCTTTGCCGCAAACTGCTCTGATCCCGCCGGAAAAGCCGGGTGGCCCCGGCTTCCTTGATTCAGAAATCTTTACTGTGCATAGGCAATGGCCTGCAGGTAATACCCATACAGGGCCTTTGCCGTATTCTTTGCCGTAAGCGAAACGGTGTCATCCGCCAGGGCCGACTGCACATAGGAGAGAGCTGATGCAGCTATTGTCTTTCTGCCGTTGACCGTCACCGTATATGTATCGCCAAGCATATGGGCGGAAATCCCCGGCACGCTCAGGACGTACCAGCTGCCGCTCTTTGCCGCCGTCGTATTCATCACCGCATTGCCGTCCTTGTCCGTAACGACGATGTCCGCGGCGGAAGCTTTCTCATACGGGCTGAGATAGAAGTTCAGCGTGGTCAGGGCATCCAGGCTCAGGGAGAAGCTTCCCTGGCTGACCGTGTCGTTGGCGGTAAATGTGACATCGTATCCGGAAATACCGGCGGGCAGGGCAAGGTCAGCATACAGCTTCGCCATCTGGATGTGGTCAGGACCGCCCGCCAGGCTCTTCTGCGCATAATACCCGTAGTTGTTCAGGGCCCTGGCAAGCTTTTCCGCCTTCCTGTAAGCAGGAACAGCGTCCGCCTGGTCAACAATGGCATGCAGGTAGTTTTCCACCGATGTGACCAGGGAAACCTCTCTGGTACTGCCTTCCTCCTCATAGCGCAGGATGGCAGTGATGGTATCTGCCATCGCCACGGCATTGACGCCGCAGCTGAACCGGTACAGCGTCCCGTTACGGCCTGCGGAAGAGGCGGGAATTTCTTTCTCAAAGTCTTTCGTCCGGATGACAACCCGGGCGCTGCTGCGGTACTGATCGGGAATTGCCGCATGGAAGTTCATGCCGATCTGGCCGGAAAGGACGATGCTGGTGCCGTAAAAAGAAGGCTTTTCCTCTGCCGGCCCGGAAATCCGTGTCCCGTACCAGTCAGTCCCCTGCCGAGACTGTTTCCATACCTGCATGCCGGAGCTGCCTGTTTTCGCTGCGAAAACCCCGTTCTGATACACCAGATAATAAGCGGAGAGGGAAATGTATTCGATCTTCGTCTCATTGCTTTCAATGTCCAGAAGCCATCTGCCCGTCGTATCGCTGAGCGATGCGACTGCCTGCAGCGTTTTCGATCTGACATCGACATAAGAGCCGGTGGCAGCACTTTGCATGTGGTAAAATCCGGCATGGCTGCCCAGATCAAAGATATAGGGGTCCGTCACATTGGACAACGTGGTTCCGGAAAGCGTCATGCCCGTATCCGCAAAGGCGGCTGCACCGCTGCTGGCTGCACTTTCATACGTCATGCCGGCCGCAATGCCTTTCAGTACATGCATGCCGGCTGTCTTGCCAGAGGTAATGACATACCTGCCCTCCAGGCTGTCCGGCCATTCCGTGACCAGTTCATACACATCGTCACGATCATCTTCCGTCATCGTATATACCGCATACAGCACCGCATTGCCGCTCACCTCGTACAACGCTCCCGGAGCAAAGAATTCCGGCCTGTCCGTCGTTTTTTCAATTTCTTCCTGCGACCAGCCGATAAAGGTCCAGCCATCAGGTTCATCGGCATAGTATGGCAGGACAATGACATCCGCAGTCATGCATTCATCCCGGCCGATCTCACGGCCATCCGCCATGTAGGTGATTACAGCCGGCACCTTCTTGGCAAAACCGATCTGAATGGTGCAGTCACTTGCGGCATTGATCAGGAAATCATCCCCGCGCCTTGTCACCTGTGCGCTGCCGGAGAGAATCTCATACCCTTTGACATAACAGCCATCTTTTGGGACAGCCTTGACCACGACACCGTCAAGGGATACGGAGCCATAACTGCTGTTGTTGGCAGCGGCGGTAATCTTATGATGACAATAAAGGGCCCAGGTTGAATACACATCCTGCACCGCATCCACATTTCCATGGCCGGGATATGGGTCTTCCGAAGAAACGGTGATCGGGAAGGCGGCTTTATTCTTCAGTGCCGCGGCCTCGCTGTATCCTGCATATGCCGGATCCCAGTTTCCAAGCTCCTGTTTTGTCTTCGCCAGTGCCAGGCCGAAGGTATCGCCGTCTCTGACATAGGCAAGCAGCTTCTGCATGTAGGTTCTCTCACCGTAAAAGGTCACCGACTGGGAATAGCCATAGCACACTTCCACACCTTTTTCACGCAGCCCTTTATACATGCCGTCAGTCGCCATGCCAAGGCACATGCACATGTACAGCAGGCTGTGCGGGGCATCCTGATGCATGTGGTTGGCAATGCAGGTGCCGCTGACATAGGCATAATCAGGTCCTTTGAGACAGTGGAAATAGGTGCCGAAAGGGCCTTCCTGCCGGGCTGTATCCTGGCTTGTAATCCCCGCGGATGTTGTCAGGCACAGATACGAACAGTTGGCCCGGGAAGTATAATCTTCATCGTCCCCATAATAATCGGTGTCGCCATGGGAGTCAAACATCACCAGGCCGCACTGTTCCATGGCGGAAGCGATATTGTCCACGGTCGCATTCTTCATGCTGAAACGGATGCCCGGGCCGCCGGAAGCACTCTGAAGGTTCTGCCACATGGCCTTATAATAAGGGGAATACTCCGTGAACGTTGCATCCTCATAATCGTCGTTGGATTCCCAGTACGGCTGGATCAGGCCGATGGCGGCAGAACCCGGCAGGCCGCCGCTCATCCTGTCATATGCTTCCAGCATGGCTTCTGCTTCCGCTTCGGCTGCATCTCTTTCTGCCTGGGTCGGGTCATCGTCGGTGCGGTGCAGTTCTGCTTCCATGCGCGGGCTGTAGCAGCAGGGAATGCCGGTCGTGGTCTCCCAGACCAGGAAGTACCCGTTTGCCTGCAGTGATCCGGGCACATAGGTTTCCGACGATTCGACGGCTTCAATCACCGCCGGGATCATGGCGACATAATCCGCTTTGCGCAGATGGCCGATGCCGCCGCAGACAGCTGCCGCCTGTTCCCTGACTTCTTCGATTTTCGCAAAGACATCGCCTTCCAGAAGGGCGTAGTCTTCTTCCGTGTAGACATACACGTCTTTGTCCCCTGCCGTTTCTTCCGCTTCGGCCGCAATACCGGCTGTATTGAAAACCGTCATGACAGTCAGAAGAAAAACAAGGATCTGCTTCAACAGTTGATTCATGCTTCAGACTCCTTCACTTCCTGCCGCATTTCTTCATGCGTCAATCAGCCAGAATCCGCGGAAAAGGCGTCCTGCCCTTTTCTGAACCGGACTCTGATCTGCTTTTCATGATTGTATCATACTATGTTTTCCAGTAAACGGGTCTGTCAGTTGATGGAGCCCGGTCAATGTACGCCGGATTGATGGAAGCAATCCTTCTGTACCTGCCGTAAGAAAACCGGGCGTTTCCGCCCGGCTTTCATGACGTTCAGATGTTTTTACTTCGCATAGGTGATGGCTTCCAGGTAATACCCGTACAAGGCCATGGCCGTATCCTTATCAGCCTGGGAAAGGCTGTCGTTTGTCTGTACTTTCTGTACATAGGACAAAGCAGAAGCGGAAATCGCATCATTGCCGTTGATCTTTACCGTATACGCATCCCCCAGCATATGGGCGGAGATATCCGGAATGCTCAGGATGTACCAGCTGTCGACCCGTGCCGTTGCTGTATTGTCCACCTCATTGCCGTACCTGTCAGTGACGGTAATGTTCTGGGCGGAAACCGTTTCATACGGGCTCAGGTAGAAGTTGAGCGTGGTCCTGGAATCCAGGCTCAGCGAGAAACTCCTCTGGGTGACAAACTCATTGTCCTCAGCTGTGACATCAAAGCCTTCAATGCTTTCCGGCAGGGCGAGGTCATCATACAGTTCGGCCATTTTGACGTGGTTGGGGCCGTCCGGCAGGCTCAGCTGGGCATAATACCCATAATTGTTCAGAGCCTTGGCCAGCATTTCTGCCTTCTTGTAAGCAGCAACGTTATCAGCCTGTTCGACGATGGTATTCAGGTAGTTTTCAACCGATGTTTCCTTGACGATCTCTTCGGTACGGCCTTTGTCCTCGTAGCTGAAGACAACGGTGATGGTGTCAGCCATCTCCACGGAGGTCACACCGCAGGTAAAGTGGTACAGCGTACCTTCGTGGCTGACGTCAGACGCGGGAATTGCATCACTTTCCGTATCGCCGATCCGGAAGGCCATCCTGGCACTTTCCTGATACGGCTCGGGGATCGTCACGTAGAAATTCATGCCGATCTGGCCGGAGAGGACAACGCTGATGCCGTAGAAGGAAGGCTTTTCCGGTTCTGTAACCTGGGTTGCGTAGTAGACTGTCCCCTGCGGTGCCTGCTTCCAGAGATAAATCCCCGGAGAACTTGTCAGAGCACAGAAGACGCCGTTGTCAAATGACAGGTACCGGCCAACGCCTGCCTTGGCCATTGCCTTTTCACCGCTCATCTCCAAAGTCCATGTGCAGGACAGGGCACTGTATGACTTGACGGTCTGCAGTTTTTTGGAAGTGACGGCAACGTACGCACCGGTATCGGTGCTCTGGATGGTATATTTATTGCTCTTCTTTGCGATATCAAAGGTATAGCTGTCTGTGACATTCAGCAGTTTGCCGTCAGAAAGCGCCATGCCTGTATCCGCAAGGGCTTCCTGGCCGCCGTTGTAGGCTGTTTCATAAGACTTGCCGGATGCAATTCCCTTCATGACATA
>JAFWCP010000140.1 GCA_017536845.1 Solobacterium sp.
AGTGAATGTACCTCCAGCAGTGAACCGTACCCTATTAGGAATTGACGCATTTCTAAGTCCTCCACTTTTACCCCCTTTCTATAGAGCTGGATGAGATGTGAACCGTACCCTATTAGGAATTGACGCGGGGATGTTGTCAAACCAGACGTAAAACGTAATGCCTCCAAGGTGAACCGTACCCTATTAGGAATTGACGCGAGCCTCTTTCAGCTCGTCCTGAGTCTTTTTCAACTCGTCCTGGTGAACCGTACCCTATTAGGAATTGATGCGCGTCTCCAGCAACTTCTTCAATCGCTTCGAGAACTGTGTATCCATGTGAACCGTACCCTATAAGGAATTGACGCTAGCTGCCTTGGATTTCTCCGCCTTCTGTCCAGTAATGTGAACCGTACCCTATAAGGAATTGACGCTCTCCTTCTTCAAGGTCTCGTTTTCCTTCTTCAGGTTCTCGTGTGAACCGTACCCTATAAGGAATTGATGCGATACATCTTTGTAGGCGTCCACAGGACTGGAACACCAGGTGAACCGTACCCTATAAGGAATTGACGCACGACCACGACAAACAGCCACCACCCCCACGGGGTTGCCTCTTGTGAACCGTACCCTATAAGGAATTGACGCCTTCTGTTCGAGGGCATCAGCCCTCGCTTTTTCATTGTGAACCGTACCCTATAAGGAATTGGTGGTTTATAGTTTGATTCATTTCAAAGCTCAAAAAATGATTTCCTTATGATTCATGAGGTATTAATCTTGTGCCCACACGCAAAAAAACGAGGATTCCTTGGGATATCTCTTCCCTTGGAATCCTCGTCTTTTATTACTTTTGCAGAGATTCTTATAAGCCCTCTATTCCAGCACACGGATATAGTTATATCCCTGGGAAATGGCATCAATGATCTTGCCCGGCTTTACGTTATCACCGATCTGCACACATTCAAAACCGGCATCAAGAATGCCTTCATACAGGGCATGGTTTGCTCTGTAACCGGCCGCAAAGATCACTGAATCTGCTTCAATCTCCACTTCCCTGCCATCCATGATGACGGTGACACCGTTTTCCTTGATGGCAGTCAGGCGGGCACTGCATCTGATATCAATGTCTGAATGATTTACCAGATAACGGAGGTTCTGTTCGTTGGCAACAAAAGATCCTCCTCTTGCCATGATCTTATCCAGCATTTCAACGATTGTAACCTTCTTGCCTTTCCGGCTTAAGTCACATGCCAGCTCACAGCCGACATCACCGCCGCCGACAACGACAACTCTTTCTCCGACTTCCGCATCCCCCAGCATGACATCAATGGCAAGTTTCACATTAGGCAGGTCATGGCCCGGTACCGGAATGACAATGGGGTTGGCACCTGCTGCCACAACTACAAAATCAGGGTTGAATGCCTTGACATCTTCCAGGGTTGCTTCCTTGTTCAGTTCTACTTTGACGTGATACTTGTTTACCTGGCGGATCAGGTATTCCACCTGTGCCTTGACGTCCTGTTTGAAGGCAGGGGCGCCAGCCGCTGCCATGGCACCGCCCATCCTGTTTTTCTTTTCCCATAAGGTGACATCAAAGCCTCGCTGAGCAGCTGTAACAGCTGCCTTCATGCCGCCCGGGCCGGCACCGATGATAAGGATACGCTTCTCTTCTTTTGCCGGTTCCAGTTTATACTCCCCTTCATGCATGGATACAGGGTTGACGGCACAGGGGCGGGGCCAGCCTTTCATGGAATTGAAATGACATTCTCCGCAGCCAATGCAGGGATTGATTTCATCGAGCTGTCCTTTCTTAACCTTGTTCGCCCAATGCGGATCTGCAATCAAGCCATGGCCGATGGCGATCAGATCCACTTTTCCTTCCTGCAAAGCCTTTTCGGCAACATCCGGATGGTTGAGCTTGCCATGTGCCATGATGGGAATATTGCCCGTCACGGCACGGATCTGGTCAGCTGCTTCCAGGTCAAAGCCTTCCGGCTGGTAGACACTGGAAACCATTCTCCAGCGGCAGGAGTAGGCACCTCTGCCGAAGTGGATCAGATCCACCAGTCCTGATTCTGCCAGTGTCTTTGCGATAAACAATCCTTCTTCCAATGGTCTTTCCGGATCATCCACACTGTCCAATGTCATCTTGACGGCAATGGGATAATCCTTGCCGCATGCATTCCGTACTTCCTGAATGATTTCCATCATGAAGCGCATTCTGTTTTCCAGGCTGCCGCCGTATTCATCGGTACGATGGTTCCATTTTGCGGAGTTGAACTGGTCAATCAGATAACCGCCGTAGGCATGAATCTCAATGATGTCTACGCCGGCATCCTTTGCCAGTCTGGCGGAATAGCCCATTGCCTTTACAAGATGCTTTACCCCTTCTGTCGGCAGCTCCCGGCAGATCAGGTTGGGATTGTAATAGTTCGGGCAGGGGCTGGATGAATACGGCGGGGTATTGGGATCAATCCAGTTCATCCTGCCGATTCCCGGTGATAACTGAATGCCAAACCTGGCACCGTAGTTATGGACACGCTCTGCCACCTGGTGCAGGTTGTATACATCCTTGATGCTTGTCAGCTTCTGGCAGGGGGCAGGTTCGAATTCTTCCGAGCATACGACTGCACCGGTCAGTACCAGGCCGCAGCCTCCTTTTGCCCGTTCTCCATAGTAATCAACATCACGCTGGTTGAAACCGTAGGTATGGTCGGTTGTTGTTCCCATCGGGGCAAGGACAACACGGTTCTTCAGCTGCATGGTGCCGATGTTGATACGTTCAAATAACTTCATACGTCCTCCTCTATGATTGTCGAATGCTCAGATAGGGCCAGAATACTCAGAGAAGATCTCAATTGTGTTTTCCGCCCTTCAGCATTTGTATTTGCTTCTATTATAAAGATGATTTATATGTTTTGACGAATTAAACAGAGTTATGACTCAATATTATTTCTCGAACCGGGATGATCTGCTTTGAAAACGACCTGTGAAATACAATCCATTCAGACAAGGGTTTACCGGAGGATCCTGACTGAAGTTAATGCCAAAATATCCGTAACGAAATATACTTGTGTGCCATACCACACCAGAAATTGACCCTCTTGTTCAGACATAATACATGAATGCAGTTAGATTTCTTTCATATGTACACTTCCCAGCTACACTTAGAAGTTAATTTCACTCTTCACGTATCCTTGCAATCATCTTTATGAACCATGTATTTACACCTTTAAATTGATCACATCTGTTATTCAGCATTGCAAGATAAAACACAGTTTCAGCAATTGTTGACTACGACAGCACGTTGCACACAGCCGACCATAGCAGGTATACAGCCATATTTATTGTGGTCAAATCTCAATAGACAAAGGATGACAGAAGACTATCTTCTGCCATCCTTGCTGCCAATTATTCAGCCAGCATTTCCGTATACTTTTCTGCGATAGCAGCCAGTTTTTTCTTCGCATAAGCAAGGCGTCCTGTCACCGTGCTGAGACGCAGATCAAACTTTGCCGCAATTTCCTTTGCTGACAAACCGTTGATATTGGCCATGACAAGTATGGTCAGATACTTCTCATCCAATTCTGCAAGCAGCATGTTCAGCAGTTCTCTCCTCAGGTATTCACTCAGAATGGTTTCAGGAGTCTTGCCGTCAGAAGCCGTATCCAGGTACCCTTTCCCGGATTCAGCAACATCCTGTACTATATGAATTCGTTCCTTTGAATTTTTCAGATTTAATGCACGTGTATATACGGTGGACCTGATGTATCCAGACATTGCCCGCGGTTCAATAATCTGTTCTAAATGGGAGAAGATATAAGTCATTGCTGCCTGATAAACATCCTGTGCATCTGCCAGGTTTTCGACAATGCTGTATGCATAGCGAATCATTCCGTCCTTATAGTGATTGTATACTTCATTAAACGCGTCCTGTTCACTGTTGAGCATTCTTTCAAACAGTACTGTCAGAGATTCATTCCAATCCTTATTTGACATATTTTCTCCTTTCAGCCTTTCGGCGAGGAGATCATAAGGGAATTTCTGCAACGTCATTCACTATTATCTGTGGAAAGTAACGCGCTCATAAGCAGACTCCAGAAAACAAAAAACGCTGTATTTTGCCAAAATGCAGCGTTTTTCATGTATTTCAGAAGAAAACAACGGGAATCTTCTAAACGAAATCTGTGGAATGGTGCATACAGATTTTCAGAAGTATAAAGGTTCTTCAGAATCTTTATTGTCATTTACATTGCATAATCCCATAAGCGATCACGGCCTTTTTCGCATTTGTTCCTGTTCCAGCCTTTTCAATGCTCTTGAGACACGTTCATAGATTCCTTCCACAAGATCAAATGGTCCTGTTACCTGACAATAGTCACCACATGAAAGAATAGCACGCATGATATCCAGACGTTCATCAGCCATGTACTTAACAGTCATGATCAACTTATTGCGTTTCCTGTCGTATGTCATTTTTCTTTCGTAGCAGGAGAATAATCTGACCATTCTCTCCAGAGCGTATTCATTTGGTTCCAGTTCGAGAACAGCTTCTTTTTGATTGGTTTTCAGATATTCAGCCCATAGATCATCGAGGTCTACTTTCCTGGCCATTTTGTCAATCTTCAGATTAGAAATTCTGCCAACCGTATTTCTTAAAAAAGTACCAGCGACAGGACACCAGGCAATCAGTCGCAGCCTTTCATTGGCAGTATATTCGAAAAAACGTGGATACATCAGCTGATCATGGAAGGCAATTGCGGTATCACGGCCTTGATAATCATAACGAACAGCATATCCTTTCACTATCGCAAAACGCAGCGTTGAAACAAGTTCAGCATAATCATCGTTCTCTTCTTCACCTTTACGGGTATTTTTGTGTTCAACTGCGTCAAACCCCCATTTCGCTTCATTGTTTTCGAAAATCTTAAGCATCTTTTGATAGGTCTGTCTGTTCAGAAAATACGTGCAGCGGGGATCCTTCAGCGCATTGACAATTGCCTCTTTCTCAAGGCTGTTAAGCAGGACAGGAATCATGCTGTTCACGTATGGAGAGTATTCACCCGCTTTGTTTTCCATTGGAATATAACCAGCCAACAGTGTTTTGGCATGATTCTTCTTTTCCCCTTTCTCCTCCCCATAGGTGAAGTACCTGATCACTTCATTTTCTAACGTCAAGTGACTTATGGGTCTGTTTTCTGTAATGCATTTGTTAATGCAGTATGTGAAGATGTCAAATCGTATATTCTGTGTCTGCTTAAACAACGTAAGCCCGTTTTCCTTCATATTATTGACGTCTTTGGCCTCAACATGGTTCATGACAGGGTCTTCAGCCAGGGGCTGCCTGCCATTCATTTTATCCAGTACATTTTGCCAGTCTTCCTGAATCAGATTTCTCAACTTATCCGTTAATGGTTCAGCATAATCGCAGTAGCCTCTGATCCAGGTGACCATTTCATGTGGATCCGTCACGTGAACAGTATAGAGCTCTTCATCCCAGGTTCCGTTCCTGAGTTCATTTTTTAATCTGATTCTTTCTTCCTTCCCCATTTCGCCGTCGAAATGGAAACGGATTTTCACATCCTGTTCCCCTGTCCTGTCATTGGATGCCACCCAGACGTCCCTATACACGTCACATGCCTCAATGGCCTGTTCGATCTGCGTATCATTAAGTTTATCTTTCTTTTCAACCCGGTAGATCCTGTTCAGGCGGATGATATCAGCTTTCTTTTCATCGTCATCATACATCAACAAGGATGTTCTTCCTGTAAGATCATCAGTAATCATTTTCAGGGGTATGACAAGATGGTTTTCAATATGTCCGGGGTCATTGTGATCATACCTGACCTGCTTCAAAAAACTCATCATGACAGAATATTTCTCATGAATTGCATACAGAAGCTGGTACATTTGCTCATCATCCAGAACATCAAAGACATAATCCCGTTTATAAATGATCTGATTCTCCTGCAGATGATCAGTCATTCCATGCACCAGCATGAAAAGATGAACCCTGCTTGCCGCAAGGTAGAAGGGGGTTTTCAGTACAGCCGTCTCAGAAAAGAACATCAACATACGGTATATATCAGCCAGTTCTTGATTGTTCAGATGTTCCAGAGGATTCTCGGCAAGTTTCCAGTATCTTTTTCTCCTTTGCATGAAACTCTCAACAAATCCTTCCTCCTCCAACTGTTTCATATATATCTGAATCGTATTATCCGATAATCCTTCCTCAGTACCTGCCAGTTGTCGTATATCGCGGCGGAGTGACATACTGTCCTTGCTCCCGGCCGCCAGGATGGGCAAAGCAAGGAAATAGACTTTCATGGCATTGACATTATACGCACCGAATTTGTAAATCCTGATCATGGAACTATCATTTCTGGTATGAGGAGAGAAGCGTTCAAAGCAAATCTGATGATATCTGCCCTCTGTTTGTCTGTGAGAGTTTGGGATGTAGTAATAATACCTGTTCAGATTGTCATACAAAACAGTTGAGCCGGGATGATTGCGGCCTTCACGGTAATCAATCACCTTCCGTTCTCCTGAAAAATCATCAAGAGAAAAACAGCCATACAGATACAGACTGCGGATCAGATCCCTTACAACATTGATATTGCTGATGAAGATCTGCGACTGGTTATTTGCCCCATGAGCATTGTTTATTCTCATAGATGAATGCCTCTCTTTTCTACAGAATAATCAAAAATTCCGGTTGTTTCAACCGGAAAATTCACTTTGTTCTGATTATCATGATCGCAGACTCAATCAGATTTCACAAGCAGCAGCATTCATTAAAAGCTGACAGTCAGAATTTCGGAAATCTAAAAACAAACGGTTCGCATTCTGGTGCGCCAAATATACATTGTCCGATTTTCAGGTTGAAAATATCTTCATCCTCCACTACATTTCCCTCTCTCATCTGTTCGCTTAAGCCTCTTGTATTCACTGCAGACAGATAAGACTGCAGTTTCAGGTTCTTCCCATAAAGATTTTTTATGAATTCACGGCTTTCAAAATCGTTGACGCGGAAACACATTGTTGTTCCAAATCCTGCGAGTATGCTTCTTGCGACAGCATCACCATAAGCTGCTTCGATTTGTGCCACATTCTGAACACCGACCACAAACTTTGCACCCATGCTTCTTCCGAAATTCAGGCCATCATCGATATGCTGAAGCAACGGCAGCAATCTGAATTCATCAATGAAAAAATACACATTACCTTCAAATTCAGATCTGCTCAGAGCTTCTTTAATTGCCATATCAATTAAGATCCTGTAGATCGGTGCAAGCATTGAGCCAATAGCCAGATCATACTCCACAAAGATGATCTGCCCGCCTTTTCTTCTGATCAATTCTCTCATTGACAGTGATCCGTTTTTCGCAAAATTACCGGTAAGGACCTCACGGACTGCCTGCTGCAGTTCAGATACGACGCCTAATGTCTGTCCAGACTTAGGATCCAGAATATATGACTGCATCGCCCGAAGGTCTTTATGCTGTTCAAGAATCTTTATCATTGCTTCAGAAGAAAAACTGTTGAAAACACGGCGAAGATAATCGTTATTCATTTTGCCAGCGTCACCGTATCTGCAAATATGCAATACCATTGCATTAAACAGATCTTTTGCGGCATTAGGGAAAAACGGCTGAGTAGAGTTGGCGATACGCGAAGCAAACAGTGCGTTGCCGATTTCAATAATGTTCTCTTCAACTCTGTCATCAATTGTGATTTCCTTGAACATGTTCCAATAATCTTCACCGGATTTACCGCATGCTTTTCGGTCATTACTGATGACAATATCTCCCGGCTGATAGAAAGTTTTATAATAATCCCCTTTGGTATCAAAAATCACTACTACATCATTCGCAAACAACGCTTCCTTAAGAATGCTCTGAATCAGGAAATTTATGGCATTTGTTTTTCCGGTTCCGATCCCGCCCAATAAAAGGATATGCCTGGAAAGCATTTTTTCGCCGATCGTAATAGAAACATTACTGCTGCTGTTGTCAGTTCCCTTCAGTATGAACTTGCTGTCCTTTTCGTAATACGAATTTGTATCTGCAAGTCTGTTGCCGGCAACTACCTGCTGTTTAAAACCAGTTATCCCCATAATTTGCAGTTATAAACTATACTCCTCTGTTTCGCCTTCACTATTACTGTAGTCATTCGACGGTGCCGAACTTACGCTGTTTTCAGGAACACTTGAATTCGACAGACCGGCCAGTTCATCCATTTCCGAAGTATTATTCATTTCGGAATTATTGCCACCGGAAAGCGAAGCCATTTCATCCATCTCATTTGATGACTGCTGACTGTCTTCTCCAGGGCTGCCGGCAAGCTGATCGATTTCAGAATCATCTTTCATTTCGTACTTGTGGGAACGGTTTTCACTTGGATCCTCAATCTGATACAAATCGGGATCATTCATTCTGTCGTTGAATTCTTTTTGGGATAGCCCTTCCTGTTCAGCATTTTCCGCTTCACGCCAGTATTCGTGGCCATATTTGTGTCCCAGATCATATTGTCCTTCGATTGGTTGATTGGTGTTGGCATCCAGAAACTGTCCCTCTTCATTCCTGGGTGAGTTTTCCTCAACTTCATTTCTTACTGCAGCTCGTATATATGGTCGATGGTACATCACATTTCCTCCGGTTCAAAAGGAACCTCATGAAAAGCATCATGATCTGCTCGTTCAAATGCAATATCACCTTCAAACTGCAGATAATCCGCAATTCCCGGTGTATTCTCCAGGATGGTTTTTATGTCATACAAGCCGATATTATCGGGACAGTCAACATACTCTTGCGTCTCGTTGCCGCTGAAGAACCGCCATCCGCTGTCTTCAGGTCTGTCGGGACTTTCGTGATAAAAATAGCCTACATTATTTGATTTTTCAAATACCATTTTTGTGGCCAGAACAAATCCGAATTTATCAATACTGCGCATAAATCAATTTCCTCCTCTAGATTCAATACAGCTGGGTATTTCACTTGATAATACTTATCTTTTCACCGGCAATCTTATTTACTGAAATTTTCCATATCAGTTTTACGCCAATACACATTCATCCATTCTGCCATTTGCCGGCAATTGCTGAAATCTGTTATTCTCGGTGCTGCACTTGCAAATGGCAGTCTTTGAATGAATCCGAACTGGTTCACAGACAGCTGAAAGCAATAAGCAGAAAGCGTCTTTACTTCCACTTTTCTATTGCACTGTCTCCCAGCATTTGGACATCGCGGATAATTGCGCCTATTTCAGATATCATCTGCTGAGTCTGATAAGTCGGCGCAGCAACCAACGTATAGAAAGCCTGATTTCCAACAACACCTTGAGGACCTTCTCCAATAGAGATCGCGGTTCCGGTAACAGAGCCGGAGAAAATCTGCAGCATATATGCTTTTCGGAAGGAAAGTATTACGCCCAGCACACCTCCAACAATCAGTAAGAAAGAGAAAGGTGAAGGAACACCTCGGGAAGGAAAAGATAAAAATCCAAACCAGATCATCAGAACGAATACGATAATCAGCATAATGTTATAGTTCATGCCGTAGAATGAACGAATGGAACCTACAGAATCAATTGGTGTTTCCATGCAGATACGACTTGATTTGTTGCTTCCTTCATAGATCACCCTTTGATTTGTTATGGTCAGATAGCCTTTATTCTTGGCATCCTTACCGAAAAGACCCGCGTTAAGATATGCGCAAAGATACCGCTTGATAACAATTTCATGTTCCGCAAGAATCATCCCGCCGACATGATCCATCCCGTTAAAAGCCACTTCTTCCTGGTTGAGACTGCTGTTCTGATTTTCATTTGTTTGATACCCTTGAATATCCTCAAGACTGCTTCTGATCTTCCTTGCACCTTCATTTGCTTTTTCAGTTGCATTTCTTGCGACTGTCGAAACACTTTTTAACATTTCTGACAGAACTTCTTTTGTTTCATTTCTTTCAGCACGTTCAGATTTATTAGGTTCATTTTCCGAAGTTTCATAACGATTGATTCTTTCATTCATATACATCTCCTTTGTTTACATACAATTGCAATTCAATGACTAGACCATTACATTTTTCCTGTTCATCTACCGCACTCCAAATAAATCACGAAGCAGAACTCATCAGCAAGAATTCATCTTTGAATGCCGGATAATTCAGGATCGTGGTTTTCCTCGGCTGAAGTCTGTTCTTGATAATCAATCACGCACATTTCTCTACCCTCCTTATAGCTGACAGAACTTCTGCCTTCACTATTTAGACAGAGCAAATGCGATAAATGAAATATGAATTGTAAACAAATGGATGAAATATACTCTTCTGTCGATTTGTGTAATGCCGGAATCGGTTGGCTGATCTCTTGTTAAAGTTCAAGGGCACTTACCCGTGCAATACCTATGATAATGCAACAATCATCATGGCAGTTCCGGCACGGTGATTATTGAGACCAACCGTTTTTAGCCAATTGTTTCTTTTGTGACGCAGAACCTGCCTTCGCAGAATTTCTTGGCTGATTCCCGGAATTCTTTTTCTGGTTTTTAGCGTTTTGACTATGTTTGCTCTTCC
>JAFWCP010000141.1 GCA_017536845.1 Solobacterium sp.
ACCCGATAGAAAAAATCCTGCTCACAGCATCCGGCGGTCCCTTCCGCCAATTCACGATGGAGCAGTTGCAGCACGTCACCAAGACCGATGCCCTGCGCCATCCCACCTGGGACATGGGTGCCAAGATTACCATCGACTCGGCAACGATGATGAACAAGGGCTTTGAAGTCACCGAAGCCCACTGGCTGTTTGATATCGACTACGACAATATCGACGTGCTGATGCATGATGAATAGGTCGTCCACTCCATGGTTGAGTACATTGACCACAGCGTCATGGCCCAGATGGGGGCGCCGGACATGCGCCTGCCCATCCAGTATGCCCTGAGCTGGCCTGACCGGTTTGATCTGAAGCAGGAACATCCGCTTGACCTGGCTGCCATCGGCACCCTGCATTTCAGAAACCCCGACGTCAGACGCTTCCCGCTGCTGGCGCTGGCCTATCAGGCCGGCCGCAAAGGCGGCAACCTGTCTGCGGTCATGAACGGCGCCAACGAAACCGCCAACCTGGCCTTCCGCAAAGGCGAGATCCCCTTTACGATGATTGAAGATATCATCATCACCGCCGTCAATACCGTCCCCTTCAGGGAACTGGAAACGGCAGAGGATGTCATCGAGGCGGATGAATGGGGCAAGAGGTTTGCCGAAATGTATATCGGGAGGCATTGTCAATGACGATTCTGTATTTTGTCATCCTGCTGTCGGTGATCGTGACGATCCACGAATTCGGGCATCTGATTGCCGCTAAGATCTTCGGCGTCTACTGCTTTGAATTCTCCATCGGCATGGGACCTCTGTTATGGAAGAAAAAGACAAAGGAAACCCAGTATTCCATACGGGCGCTGCCGATCGGCGGCTATGTCTCCATGGCCGGTGAAACCGACGGCGACCAGATGTATCCCGATGTCGCGGTTCCCGAAGGCAGACGGCTGACGGAAGCGAAAACGTGGAAGCGGATCATCATCATGCTGGCGGGGGTGACCATGAACTTCCTGCTGGCCTGGCTGATCTTCTCGCTGTGCGCATTATATTCAGGTTCGATCGGCACCGCCCCCGATGCCACCATCGGCGAAGTCGTCGCAGGTTCGCCGGCCGAAGCAGCCGGCCTGATGGCAGGTGATAAGATCATTAAGATCGTCGATGCCAACGGCGCCGTGTGCAAGCCGGAAACCTTTGCCGACATGCAGATCTTCACCGCCCAGAACGAAAAAGAACTCACCTATACGGTGGTAAGGGAAGGGGAAGAACTTACCGTAACCATGACCCCGCGCCTGGATGAAGAAAGCGGCCGATACCTGATCGGCATCATCTCCACAACAGGCGGCGTGGTTCCGGTCAACCTGCTCAACTGCTGGTATTACGGCTTTACGGAAATGGCTGCGGTATCCCGGGCGCTGCTCATGGTATTGCGGGCATTGTTCCATGGCTCCGGCCTTGGCAACCTGTCCGGGCCGATCGGCATCTATGAAGCAACCGAGACCTATGCCGCCATGGGCATCATGGCCTTCCTGCTTCTGATGGCGCAGATTTCCGTCAATGTCGGCATCTTCAACCTGCTGCCGCTGCCGGTTCTTGACGGCGGCCAGATCGTCATCACCCTGTGCGAGGCCGCTCTTCATCGAACGATCTCGGAGAGGGTCAAGCAGATCATCCTGGCTGCCTGCTGGGTGCTGCTGATCGGCATCATGCTGTTTGCGACATTCAACGACATCACCCGGATTTTCTTCCAGTCATAAAACAGACATGGCCGGGATGCCTGTCAGGTGCAGGAATCCCGGTTTTATCATGTTTTACTGATGTATTCAAAAACGGCATGGTCCTGTGACCGTGCCGTTTTCGGAAGATGTATCAGCGTAACGATGAGTTCAGCTGGGGAATACCCTTGACGAAGGTTTCCACGACGTTGTAACTGTCATCCAGAACGGCCATGTCCGCGTCATAACCGGCCTGAATCATGCCGAGATGGTCATCCAGCCTCAGCAAGGATGCCGGATTGACCGTGCAGGCGGCAAGGGCGTCTTCAAAGGGAACCATGGCCCTGGTGACAAGATTGCGCAGGCCGACGTTCATGGAAAGCGTGCTGCCGGCCAGGTTCTTTTCCTGTACCAGGTGGGCGGAGCCGTCCGGATAGATGATGACTTCATGGCCGCCGAACAGGAAGGTCGTTCCCGGTTCAAAACCCTTGCACATCAGGCTGTCCGTGATCATGACCGCCTTGCCGGGATTTTTGGCATGGAAGAAGACATGCAGCGCTTCCGGAGTGGAGTGGCAGCAGTCGCAGATGATCTCGCTGTACATGTTCTTCATCCTTAACGCCAGGCCGACGATGCCGTTTTCGCGGTGATTGTACGGGCTCATGGCGTTGTAGGTATGGGTGATGGACTGCGCCCCATTGGCCGCTGCCATCAGGCCATCGGTAAAGGAAGCGGCACTGTGGCCGATGGAGACGATGGTCCCATGGGAAGATGCGTACCTGGTCAGACGGTAATCAGGATCATGTTCCGGGGCCAGGGTGATGACTCTGATCAGGCCGCCGGCAGCTTCCTGGTATTCCTGAAATTCTTCGACTGAAGGCGGGACGATGGCTTCAGGCGGCTGGGCACCGCGGTATTTCATGTCAAGATAAGGGCCTTCAAAATGAATGCCGAGGATGCGGGCGCCTTCATAACCCTGTTCACATACCTCTCTGACATTGCGCACAGCTTTCAGCAGGACCGGTTTTGCCTCGGTGACCGTCGTGGCAAGGAAGCCGGTGACGCCTTCCCGGACGATGCCTCTGGTCCATTGCCGCAGTCCTTCCGGTTCCCCGTAATTGGTATCGAACCCGTAGGCGCCATGGCAGTGGATGTCAATAAAGCCGGGGACGACGCGCATCTCGCCGAAGTCAAGATCAGCCTCAGATTCATAAGGGAGAACGGCATTGATCCTGCCGTCTTCACACTGGATCACACCGGGCATGAAAAGAGAATTGATATACAGATTATGGCTTTTGATTTTCATTAGAATGAAACCTCCGACAGATCAAGTTTACCATTGCCTGACCATGACCGGAGAAGCAAATTCACCGGTTTTTTACGAATCGGACTGAGAATCTGAGAGATATCCCGAAAATCATGCCGGAAACGTGTGAAAGAGGCGGATTTCGCTGTTGACTTGTCTTTTGAATCAGGATAAAATATTGGCCGTTATGAGCCCTCATGATATGAGGTCTGTAACCGCTCAAAAAAGGGTAAGCTGAAGATTCTCCGTGAATCCCCTTATTGGCGCGTCTTAAGATAAGTCAGGAGGTGTTAATTTTGTACGCGATTATCGAAACAGGCGGAAAGCAGCTGAAAGTGGAAGAAGGCCAGTCCATCTTCGTCGAAAAGCTTGATGTGAATGAAGGTGATGAAGTTGTCATCGATAAGGTTTCTCTTGTCAGCAACGGTGTCACAAAGATCGGAACTCCCTATGTCGAGGGTGCCAAGGTTACCTGCAAGGTTGAAAAACAGGGCAAGGAAAGAAAGATCAAGATCTTTAAGTACAAGGCAAAGAAGGGTTCCACACGCCGCAGACAGGGTCATCGTCAGCCGTATACAAAGCTGCTCGTTGAAACCATCGAGGCATAATGATTTACGCCCGCTTCCGTGAGCACGGAGATACTCTTACCGGCCTGACAGTGAAAGGCCACAGCGGCTCTGCCGCCCATGGAGAGGATCTTGTCTGTGCCGCAGTCAGCGGCATCATGTTCGGTCTCTGCAACGCCTGCGACCAGCTTGGCAGTTACGATATTGAGGTAGCGGATAACCTGATCCGGATTGAAAATCTCGGTAAGGATGATACGGTGCTGAGGGTCGGCCTGCTGCAGCTGCAGACCGTTGAAGAGA
>JAFWCP010000018.1 GCA_017536845.1 Solobacterium sp.
GGCTGACGCGGCAGCGCTGAAGGAAATGGCAAGGCAGATTGCCGGTTACAGAAGGATTTATCTGATCGGGGCCGTGCACCCGCAGTGCCTGGCTCTCGACCTTGCGGAAGACCTTCTTGAAGCCGGGATCGTCGTCATCCCTGAAAATATCGAACACTTTGACTTTACGCCGGCCAAAGAGGATTACTGCATCATCGTTACCCTGACCGGCCGCTTCTTCATGCTGAACAGTTTTCCGTTCAGCATGCTGCGGGAAAACGGCGCCGGGGTCGGCGTCATCAGCGGCTATGCCGGCTTTGATCCGAAAGAATTTGCGCCCTGCGTCATCTTCCCGTGTGCGCAGGAAAGCTTTGCGGCAAATCCGGTATTGCTGCTCATCTATGACCTGATTTATTACTACTTCGTCTCATTTTCTGCAAGAGAATGAGATTTTTTTTATCTGCATCATAATGCGTTCGGAAGCGTTTTCATTTCAGCATTACGGGAAGGTGAGGGGTGCTATGCTCTGAGTGATCCAACGGAGGTACAGAACATGAAATCATTCAGAACGCTGTCCGCGGTTGCGGCGGCAGCACTTACGATGGCACTGCTTCACGTCAAGGCGGAAGACAGCGTGATCGTCATCCCCGGACAGCCGGCCATGATGGAAGCCGGCATGTCCGCTCCGATTCAGGAAATCGTAAACCTTCCGGATGCGGTAATGACCGTCAGCGGCGAAAACCTGGTCACTGACTTTGACTTCGGCACCGCAGAAAGAACGCTGTTCCTGGAAGACAACAACTATGTGACAGGCTATTCCTACTACAACATGATGACCCTCACCGGCCAGGTGAAGCAGGTAAAGACAGCTTTATCCCAGCTTCCTGATGTGAAGGCTGTCGTTTACAGAGGCACCGGTGAATCCGTTCCTGTCTCCTACATCGAAGACTTCAACGAGCTTCTTGATAAGCTGAATGCCTTTGACCACACGCTGACCCTGAAGTATGACTTCGAAAAGGCCAGTGCCAACTACATTGCGGAAAACAAGTCCGCAAAGCTGGAATTCCACGTCCAGATCAACGGCTACTGGGGCTATGACCTGGCCGGCGATTCCATCATCGACAAGGTGACCGGGCAGCCCGGCGGTTTCAGGGAAAACCAGGAACTCAACAACACCTATGCCGATTTCTTCTTTGTTGATATGACTGAGAAGTATGAAGGCATGTATGAACTCAACGATACTGACCTGCAGAATCCTGTCCTCTTCATGAATGACAAAGAAGCAATGGTGATTGACGTTGATTTCAGAGGCGGTCAGCACCTTGCTGAAAAGATCACTGACATCGTCGGTGACAGAGACCTGTATATCTACATCACCCATGCCCATGGCGATCATTACAACAACCTGCCGTACTTCGATCTGGATGCTGTCAAGGGTGTGTATTATGGCGAAAACGAACGCCTGGAAGGCAACCAGATCCTCGAACCGTGGGATGCGGCCGGCAAGCTGATCCGCTACACCGACGGCATGCAGTTTGAAAGGGCAGGAAAACAGTTCGAAGTCATTGAAATGGACAACCATACCCCGGGCGGCAGCCAGCTGCTTGACATCACTGACAGAATCCTGTTTTCCGGCGATACCATCGGTGCCCAGACCTTCAAGGGCGGCACGACCGTAGCACTCTCCCAGCTGGACAACTGGATTGAAGAGGTGGACAAGTCCATTGAAGTCTTAAAGCTCAACACTGAAGAAAGAAGAATTGATTACATCATCGGCGGCCATACAAACCACCTGAACACCTGGGAATTCGAAATGTGGGTCAGACAGTGCCTGCAGGAAGTCAAGGACAAGGGCTATGACGCTGTGACGCAGAACCCGATCGGCCAGAACACCGTCGTTGTCAAAGACGGCAAGGTCCTGACGCCGGAAGAAAACCTGGCGGAATTCCTGGACGGCACACCGGTGCCGGCGATCTCTGATGAGGAAGTCACCCACGTTGCTTCCGTCAACTTCAGAGATGACAGGCCGAAGACGGTCGAAGTGACAGCTTCCGGCAAGGAAGCCATGGAAGCAGCCGGCATGAAGGAAGCGGTTCAGGAAATTGTCAATACCCCGGATGCCGTGATGCAGGTGACTGAGAACGGCTCTGACATCTTCACCGAACTGAATGTCGGCACAGCCGATGAACCTGTTACCCTGGATGACAACAACTATGTCACCGGTTATTCCTACTACAACGTCATGGACCTGACTGCCAAAGTAAAGCAGATCAAGTCCGTCCTGGATGAATACGGCAATGAAAATACCGTCATCCACTGCGGTGAGAAAGTCACCACAGCGGCGTATATCAATGACCTTAATGAACTGCTCGATAAGCTGAATGCGTTCGACCATACGCTCAGCCTGAAGTATGACTTCACAAAGGCCGGGTCCAATTACATTGCGGAAAACAGATCTGCGAAGCTGAACTTCCACGTACAGAACAACGGTTACTGGGGCTATGATCTGGCCGGCGATTCCA
>JAFWCP010000142.1 GCA_017536845.1 Solobacterium sp.
ACATCCATCGGCTTCACGCGCGCCGGCAGGTGCAGGTCGGCGATTGCGAACACAGCCAACGTTACAGATCCTCGTCCTCTTCGTCGTCGCGGTCTTCATCGTCCTCGTCGTCCGCAAAGTCAAAGAGTCCCGGCCGCCGTGAGATCGGTCACGGAGCTCTGGCGGAACGCGCTCTGCTGCCCGTTATCCCCAGCGAGGAAGAGTTCCCCTACGCACTGCGTCTTGTCGGCGAAATCCTCTCCTCCAACGGTTCTTCTTCCATGGCTTCTGTGTGCGGTTCCACGCTGAGCCTGATGGACGCCGGCGTCCCGATTCATGCGCCTGTTGCCGGTGTTGCCATGGGCCTCATTACCGATAAGGAAAGCGGCAAGCTGGCTGTTCTGACTGACATTCAGGGGCTGGAAGACTTCCTCGGTGATATGGACTTTAAAGTGGCCGGTTCCATGAACGGTATCACTGCGCTGCAGATGGATATTAAAATCGCAGGTATCAACCGGGCGATTCTGCAGCAGGCACTCCGTCAGGCACTGGAAGGCCGTCTCTACATCCTGAAGATCATGCTGGATACGCTTGGCCAGCCCAGGGCAGAGCTGAGTCCCTATGCTCCCAAGATCATCCGCTTCACCATCAACCCGGAAAAGATCCGTGAAGTCATCGGACCTGGCGGGAAAATGATCAACAAGATCATTGCTGAAACCGGCGTCAAGATCGATATCGAAGATGACGGCAGTGTATTTATTTCCACGCCTGATCAGGAAGCGGCAGAAAAGGCCCGCCATATTATCGAAGGGATCGCCAAGGATATCGAAGTCGGCGACGTATACACCGGTAAAGTCGTTCGGATCATGAACTTTGGCGCTTTCGTTGAACTGGCTCCCGGCAAGGATGGCATGATTCATATCTCCAAGCTCGATACCAAACGTGTTGAGAAAGTGGAAGATGTGGTGAACATCGGCGACGAACTCGAAGTCAAGGTTTCCGAAATCGATGCGCAGGGTCGGATCAACCTGATCCGGAATGATATCGAATATGCTGCCGGTTCAGACGCTCCCCGCCGTGACGGTAATCGCCGTCCTCCCCGCCGTACAAGCAACCATGATTGATCATTGTACGCCTCCGGAAGGCATGCATTTGCTTTCCGGAGGCGTGCTTTTCTGATGAAGCCTATGAATGAGCGTATTGTCTGCCTCGATATCGGCGATGTCCGGATCGGCGTGGCTGTTTCAGATCCGACCGGCACAATCGCGTCTCCCGTCGAAGTCATCCGCCGCATCGGATGGGGGCCTGACACACAGCGGATCAAATCCATCTGTGAACAGTACGGCACCAGCCATATTTTATCCGGTCTTCCGCTAAATATGGATGGATCTGAAGGACTCCAGGCCGGAAAAGTGCGGGCATTCTGCGCGCAGCTTGAAAAAGCCGGGCTCAGTGTCATCTATCAGGATGAGCGGCTTTCAACCGTCTCCGCGGAAGAAGCGCTGATTGAAGGCGGTGTTTCACGCAGCGACCGTAAGCAGGTTGTTGACAAGGTGGCTGCTTCGGTCATTCTGCAGCAATGGCTGGATACACATAATCAATAAAAGGAGGTATTCTCATGAACGATGAAATGAACATCAATCCCGAAGAATCTGAACAGGATGATCTGAACGCGCTGGCTGAAGGTGATCTCATTGAGATGATCGGTGAAGACGGCGAAACGGTTTCCTTCATTTTTGTGGATGCACTTGAATACGAAGGTGATGTCTATCTTGCCCTGGCTGAACCGGAAGAAGATGATGCCGTATTTTTCCTGAAGGTTGAACAGGATGAGGACGGCAATGACGTCTACAATGCCCCTGAGGAAGCGTTGGAAGATATTCTTTTCCAAAAATTCACGGAAATGCGCAGCAATGATGACGAACAGTGATTGTTCGGGTCAGAAAAGCTGAAGCCCTGTGGCTTCAGCTTTTTCGTTTCCGTTACAGATCACCCTTGCGGCGGCCGTATTTCTTTTTGTTTTTTGCAGCATACATTGCTCTGTCGGCCAGGGTCATAAAGATATCGATATTGTCGTCTCCCTGCGGAACAGCGGCATAGATCCCGAAACTGGCACTGATATTGCAGATCCACGGATCCTCCCTGTTCATTCTGTCCAGTTCATGACGGGCAAATGCGATCAGGTCATTGACGCTGTCAGGATCTTTCACGGTTCCGTAAGCAAGGAATTCATCGCCGCTTATGTGAACAGGAGTCAATCCTTTTGTTTCAAGGTATCTCAGCGCTTTTCCCATGCGGCAGATGGCTTCATCCCCTGCCATATGACCGAACTGATCGTTTATATCTTTCATATGGTCCATATCAGCGCTGAGAAGGACAAAAGTCACACCGTCCTGTTTCGCCTGTTCCAGTACGGACGGAACCCTGTCCATATAACCTCTTCGGTTCAGCATTCCGGTCATGATATCTTCCGTGGCCATTCGTTCAATGGTTGCGGCGTAACGCTTGATGTTCGTCTGAAGATAAAGGCTCATCAGTGCGCCGTTCAGCAGCATCAGCACAGGATAAAGGGCCGAGCCGGCAACATCCCCCAGGTCCATGGCTGCATAACCCAGGCTCCTGTCCCTGTAATACAGGGGGCAGAACACCAGGCACACCGCGTTTTTGCGCATTTCCTGCAGGACCGGTGTCAGTTCGGATGTCGGGATCATCTGGTTGCTGTATTGTTTTCCGTCTCTTACGCCATACAGCAGAAGCATCCTTTGGGGATATGAAGCGCATTGTTCTTCTTTAGTGTTGCGGCATATGGAAGGGTCCACACAGAGATAAAACTCACGGATATTCGAGCTCTCGGCAAATTCATGAAACTTGTTTCGGGCTTCCGTTTCATCTCCTACGCCGGCCATTGATCCTGAAAACATGCTGACACGGGTAAGCGTGGCTTCTATATTCCACCTTTCGGAGCCGAGTGCCCGCAGTTTTTCATTGATATGCTCAAGGCTTTGTTTGCATCCGCAACTGGCCCCGAAGATTGGAATGGTGGAAAGGACTACGGCATTTTCCGCGGGTATTTCGCCTTCGATCCAGCTGTTCAGGATCTCGATCGCCTTTCGGGCAGAACGGTCGATCGGACGGCAGACAGTTGTGAGGCCCCTCATGATCGCTTCACGCAGAGCGTCAAACCCTGTGATGGCGATATCATTGGGCACCCGGATTCCATGCTCGTTAAGGCACTCAATAACGCTCAGGGCCATATCGTCATTTCCGCACATGATGGCGTCCGGAAGTTCTCCGCCGAGCTCCAGCAGTTTTTCCACCGCATTCCGCCCGCCGATACGCGTCCATTGCCCATCGAAGACCATCCTGTCATCCAGTTCCAGCCCATGGCGCATCATAACCCTTCTGCAGGCGTCGACTCTGTCTGCAGCAACGCTCGAATTGATCGGCCCGCTGACGAACGCTATTTTTTTTGCGCCATGCTCGGCGATGATATGTTCCGTCATCTCCTCCATGCTGATACGGTCGTTAAAGCTGATCGTGACGGCGCCTTCCTGAGGTACGTCGATCGATACATGAGGTTTTCCCCTGAGCGGAGCCAGGACCTCA
>JAFWCP010000143.1 GCA_017536845.1 Solobacterium sp.
AGGGACAAGGAAGTCTGGATGCCTTACATCTTCCAGGGTGAAAACCCGGCTACCGAAGGTAAGTGGGTGCGCTATGACAAGTATGGCCAGATGGTCAAGGGCTGGTATGCAAACGACAACGGCGTTTACTACTATGACCTGCTCATCGGCGCAATGTTGAAGGGTACACACGAAATCAACGGTAAGATATATACCTTTGATGAACTGACAGGTATCAGGAAGTAAACGGATCCCTGATCAGGGAATTCTGATTTCAAACCAAAGCGGTATGATCTGCATGATGCAGGCCATACCGCTTTTTCATTTCGCAGGATAACAGGAATGATTCTCTGCTGGTGAAAGACTGATGTTCAGGACTTACAGCGGAAGATTTTCCTGCTTTTATCCTGCTTTGCGTCTTCCCTCCATCTGACAAGGACGGAGGTTTCTTCTTCTCTGTTGCAGGCAGACGAGAAAACTGCTTTCAGGCGGCAGGGTAATAGCCGTTTTCATCTGGGCTGCATCCGTACCGGTTGTCCTCCTGGGGTGTTTTCTGAAAGCTGACATGGAACAGCAGCCTGTTTTCATCGAGATCGATAACGCGGGCGTATTCACGGAACAGTGAATCCTGGATGAACCGGGCATCCATTCCCCGATCGATGCAACAGCGCTCGTTCAGTATGGCCTGGCAGCAGTCGTCGAAATCTGACTCGTGCGGTTCGATTCTGCCGAGAAAGTTCAGGTACTTTTCTCTGATCTGCCTTTTGTGTAACGGGCAGGTCATGCAGGACTTTCAGATCGGGGATCTGACCAGCCTGATAACCTGATCTCCGGTATATGACGGATAGGCGTCGCACATAATATACAATTCCTTTTCCCTGTTGCCCTTGCGGAGAATCAATGTTCCTCCTGTAATTATGATTTCTTTTCCGCTCCTTCAGATTGTTTTCGTGCCTGGCTAAAATCCGAAATACTGCTGCCGCAGTTTCCGGTTTGCCATAATGCTCATGAAGCGTTTCATCCGGATTCTTCCGGGATTGAATGTGATTTTCCGGCTGGTCACTTTCCAGCCGAAGTGTTCCAGCCGCATGGCTGCGCCTTCTTCTCTGTTTTCTTCGGAAAGCTGGTGCAGCAGGGAAACTGCGGCTGTGTAAGGCTTTTTGTCCAGGTTCCGGATGAACTCGTAAAACATGGTTTTGAAGGGATACAGTCTGCCATAGTAACTGTCAATGTCTCCCAATAAAGCAAAGAACTTCTTCAGGCTGGCATCTGAATCAGTGTCAGATGAATCCGCCGCATCCTCTTCCATCAGCTTTCCATGGCGCTCTGACAGATCATGAAGCCATTGATCCATTTCTTCCGATATGATCACTTCGTCGGAACCATCCCACCAGTAGAGCCGGTCATCGTCAGAAACGATATACTTGGGCTTATCCATCAGTTCTTTCGGCGTATCGTAAAATGTAAACCAGTTGTCCATATACAGGAAATCACTGCTCCCTGTCGGCGCAATCGGTCTTTTGAATTCCTGCAGTCTTTTCCTGCGCAAAGACGCGGAGGCATATTCCTTCATTTCTTCATCGTGATATACCGAGTCGTACAGATCATGCCAGATCATCCAGAAGTTCTTTCCCAGAATCTCTGATGACAGGTAAACGATCACTCTGGCGGGAAGCATCAAGGTCATTTCCGCAACTTCCTTCATTTCCGGATCGTCTGTTTCCTGTCTGCCTTTTCTGTCCATACTGACCAGTTTCCAAATCTTTTCAAGGTCATTGGCGCTTTTACGACTTTGGAAGTACCTGGCCAGCCTGTTCCTGCATTCCAGAATGTCGGCAGGATAAGTGCCTGGTTTTACCGTTTCAACGGTCAGCGTTTCTGTGCCTTTTGTGATATAGAGCAGGTCGGCAAGATCCGTGCCCCCGGCATAGTACATGTGAGGCCAGGGAATGAGGGAAAGGATATCATTGTATTGAAACGGGTCATATTCATAAGCTTCATTGTGGAAGGCATATGATTCTGCCTGATCCCAGAGACGGATGCTCTTTTCACAGGAATATGATGTTCCCAGCAGATGGTTGATCCAGCTGATATGGAACTCTGTCCTCAGAATGTTTCCGTCAGTCACTATGCCCGGCTCAGGGTCATACAGGCTGACAAGTGTATAAGCTGCGATGACGACCCGGTAGAATTCTTTGCCCCCAATCTTGTTTGACCAGAATACACCGTTGCAGGCGTCAAATCCGGCCGTTTCCCACCAGTCATCTTCGAAATAGTTGTAATCAAAGGTGATTTTGCCCGGGCTGGTCATTTCCAGCGGATCCAGCAGGTAAAGATTGCCGTCATACATACTGACTGTCTGCAGATTCATCATGCCGCCATAGTTCAGAAGCTTCATCATCCGATCCGCAAATTCTCCCCTTGCCCGAAAGGGGATCTGAGCCGGACCGGTATATCCTGCAAATGTTCCCATCGTTTTATACCCCCATAATATGTTTTCTCAGTTTGTGATTTGTTATCATCGACACGTATGCCGACATCAGAATACGGTCATTTTCATCCCTGCAGTCTGACAGAACCCATTCTTTCGCCTGCTGTCGGGTCAGTTCGGGAAAATACTCTGTACCTTCATTGAGATAGTCCCGCAGAACCAGAAGCAGTTTCTGATGGTCAGGATCATCCTTCTGGTTCAAGAATTCCTGGACAAAGGCCTGATCGACAAGGCGGCAGTTCCATACGTTTTTCAGATCGGACAGAATGCCTGCGAGTTCCTGCTCCGGATTCAGATCTGAAGGTATTTCGATGTTCCGGAACGTGCCGGCCCAGCGGCTGAACTGCTCCTTCAGTTCTGCTGAGAACTTCCCGTCTTTTTCGTCCCGGTACTCCAGAAATTCATCTTCCGAATCACGCTGTAAGAGACGGTACAGCGGCAGCGGTGTCTCATTTTTTTCCTGAATATCGTCCTTCGGGAATTTTAACGGATACCTATGGTCCCGATATGCCTGCACATTGAGCCGGTCCCATGTCATCCAGAAGTTTTCACCCTTTGCCTTGGCTAAGAGACTGACCAGCACCGGGGCCGGAAAAAAGCCCGAAAGGTATGCGGCTGCACCGTATTCGTCTTCTTTTTCAGCGAGTTTCATCCGTTTGTCATAACCGGACTGAAGCAGGGCTTTCAGCCAGGCTTCAAAATCTTCTTCGTCCTTATGCGTTATCATGAACCGATAGAGGTATTCCTTCTGCTGCACGATGTTTGCATTTCTGATGTTTTCCGCATCCATGCCGGCAGTTTCATCGGTCATTTTAAGCATGTCAGTGTCCATCAGAATCGTGAAAAAGAACTGGTAATACAGTGGACGATCGGTATTTTTCTGAGCGGCTTCATATGCTTCCACCGGACTCAGATCCTGCAGATCCGGTGATTGATGGAAAAGCTCCATCATATCCCAGAGATCTGTCCCGTTACGGCTTTCTGTCGTTTCACCAAGCAGGGTGCTGATCAATGCCAGACAGCCGGTCAGCCGCAGGGGTTTGCGGTTGTATGTCATGATGCAGGGAGTGGAACTGTATACCATCATCAGAACCATGATCATATTCATGACAATCCCATATTCGTTATAGCCCCGGTCTTCAGACTTGAGCTTTCCGGTAATGGTATTGAA
>JAFWCP010000144.1 GCA_017536845.1 Solobacterium sp.
GCAGTGTTGGCTGCCATGTCGAGGAAGCCGAACCAGTCGGAAGACTGGAAAGCAGGGATGGCGTTGCCGAGTGCCTCGACAAGGCCCATCATCAGACCTGCCGCAACGATGGCGGGCAGAATCGGAACGAACACGTCGCCGAGCGTCTTGACCAGACGCTTCCACCACGGCATGTTGGCGGCGGCTGCCGCCTTGACATCATCCTTGGAACCGGCCGATACACCTGATACATCGATGAATTCATCGAAGACCTTGTTTACGGTACCTGTCCCGATGATGATCTGAAGCTGTCCTGCATTGGAGAAGACACCCTGAACACCTTCAACATTCTCCAGTGTTTTGAGGTCGACCTTGTTGTTGTCTACAATTGCAAGACGAAGCCTGGTTGCGCAGTGCGCTGCGGATGCGACGTTTTCCTTCCCACCCAGGGTGGCGAAAATCTGTTCCGCACATTTGCGGTAATCTAATGCCATAAATTTCTCCTTTCTGTATGCCTGGCAAGCATATTACTTCCCGAAAATCACGAAGTCATCCTTCACCGAAGGGATGATCTTCCGCACTGCGGCATGGCCTTTGCCCTGATAGATAAAGCCTTTTTCCTCTTCCACAGGGAAGACACGGGCAGAAAGCACATAGTCGCCGTCATTGATAAAGATTTCCACAGAGCTGTGATCCACGAATATGCGAGCCTGTGCAAAGCAGTCCATACTGATGAAACGGTCGGTGCCGTAATCTACATTCAGCTGGTTGTCGAGATCCTTTCTTTCCACGGTAAAGCGGCCATCCTGCCATGTGATCAGCAGGCCGCCTTCCCCGCTGCGGGCAAACAGACGCATGGCGAAGGGTTCATTGCCGTCCACATCGATGATGCAGGCAGCAGGCATTTCGTCAAGCGCACAGGGTTCCGTGGCATCAAGAATGGTTTCACCGATGAGTTCTTCGGTTTCCAGAGGCGGCCGCTGCTTCAGTTCACCGTTTTCGATGCTCAGGATACGGGCCATTGTCTGCAGTCCGCTGTAGCCTTCTTCACAGGTCGGCGGATATGCATAATCCGAAACACCGAACCAGGCAACCATGACAGCCTTGTCCTCATAGACGGTCTGGCCGGCACACTGGGCAGCATAGAAATCGAATCCTCTGTCAAGTTCTTTGTACGGGCCGTTGGGAATGAAGGTCAGGTTTTCAAAGTCCATCTTGCCGATGAAGTAGACATTCTGATAGACATTCCGGAATTCTTCCTGTTTCGGCGCTACGCCCTGGGGCGAGAACAGCAGCAGCCAGTCATCGCCGACCCTTTCCAGGTCAGGGCATTCACACATGAAGCCGAAATCCTCATATCCCTGCACCTTGAGTTCGCCCAGCAGCTTCCAGCCTGTTTCGATCTTTTCTGACGTAAACAGGAGGAAGCAGCCCTTCTTTTTCTCATTCTGCACGCCGAGCAGGAAATAATACATCCCATTGTATTTGAAGAGCTTGGGATCTCTCTGATGCTCGGTATACCCGGGTACCGGACCGTACAGCATTTCCTTCTGCTTGACGATATGGCCATCCCTGTCCATCTTTGCCAGCAGCTGGTACGGTGTGCGGGTCCAGTCCTCATCGCGGTGGTTTCCGGTATACGGAAGATACAGGGTATCTCCTTCCGCATAGCCGCTGCCGCTGAAGGCGCCTTTGTTTTCCATATAGCCCTGCGGAATCAGGGCAACGCCTTCATTTTCCCAATGGATCAGGTCTCTGCCTGAGACGTGATACCAGTGCTTCAGCCCGTGTACGGGACCGTACGGGAACCACTGGTAAAACAGATGCCATCTGCCGTTGAACCAGGAAAAACCATTGGTATCCCCCATCAGGCCGGTGACCGTCTGCACGTGGTAATCGCAGCGCCAGCGCGATCTGCTGATCTCGCTGTGGAGCTGTTCCAGGTCTGCTTCCGCGTCTCTCGTCAGTTCGCGGTAGCGTTCATCGCGTGTCCACTCTTTCATGTTTTCCTTTCTGGCATGCGTGATGCCTTTTACCGAATAACCGGTTTCGTAACCAGTTAAGTAACCGGTTACTTTAGGTGTGTTCAGTATATCATTTCCATTATTCTACGTCAACCGGCATTGATTCGAAAGCCTAAACTTATCCATTTCATTATCATGAATATGCCGAGTGTTTTTCTTAAGATATACAGAGACAAAAATCCGGCCCCGGATGAAAAAAACGGGATCAGCCCGGGTATTCATGCAGCGTCTTCCGATCGATTCCCATGATATCCATGATTTCTTCATCGGAAAACCCTTTTGCGTGCAGATTCCTTACAGCAGTTCGGAGCAGTTCATCCTGTTTGCTGAGGTGTTCATCCTTCTGGCTGATCTCCTTCTGCTGGCTGGCAATGCTTTCATACAGAGAGCCAGACTCCTCCGGGAAAAGCATACTCATAAATGTAAACATATTGTCCCCCCTCATTTCACAGGTACGTTCCGGGTTCAGCATCATGAATCCGGAAAAAAACGTTTCTGCCTTCTTTTTGTTGTGATTTTTCATAGAGTTTGAGTTTCGCCATGATCCTGTCTGCATCTTCTCTGCTCACATTCGTTGAGAGTGCCTTGAAAAAATACAGTTCCTTATCTTCAAGTTCATTGGTGACTACGATCTGGACCGGGCAGGATTGATAGAAACTGATTCGATAAATCCCTTTCGCTGCCTGCTTTATTGCTGCACCTTTTTGCCTTCCGATTTCTGTCAATTGCTGCAGCAGTTTTACAGGCCTGAAAGACTGGATCAGCAGGGAGCCTTTCCCGGCCTGAGGCGGGTCACCGATGATGAGGATATCCGCAGATGTTGGCTTGTTATGGAAAAACGACTCGAAATGAAGTTCCATGTTTTTCAGTTCAGGGTCTTCTTCCCGAAGCAGCAGAAAAGCATTGTAAAACTTCTCGTGCCAGTTTGTACTCGTTTCTTTTTTCCGGGTGATGCTTTCCGGTACCTTCCTCATTTCATCCAGAATCTGATCAATTGTCTTTTTCGCGGTTTCGGCCATCTGCTTTCAGCCCCCTTTCGAGCAGAAGGCGAACCTTCTGCATATACTCTCTGTTTCCGAAAAAAACAGGAATAACCCAAAAAAAGAAAAAAACTTCCGAGAAGCTTTCGATTCATCACAAAAGTTAATACAAAACGCCTTTCAACAGAAAAAGCCATGTTTCCTCTTTCGGAAACATGGCTTTCGGATTGGGCCGGCCTTTCTTCAGCGAAGTTCAACTTCCAGATCATCAAACAGATCTGAATTGAAGAACTCACGGATGGTCATTCCCATGCCGTCGCAGAGCTTCTTAACAGTGTTGACAGATACGTCCTTGCGCTCTTCTTTCAGCAGGGAATAAAGGGTAGACGGCGTGATGCCGGACAGGATGCTCAGATTGTTGGCCGTCAGTCCCTTTGTCTTCATCAGGTCTTTCAGCCTGACTACTGTTGCTTCTTTCACATATAATCTGCTCATACATAGAATTATAGAAAATCAAGTTCAATTTTGTTTACGCACGTGCGTAAATTTCGAATATTTCTACCTCCGTTTGGCTTCATTGTATATGCAGATGAATGCAATTGGGCAAAAAATGCCCGGATTTTAACTGGATTTACTCGCCAGCATGCCGAAATACTTGTTGTAGTTCCTGCGGAACGCTTCCTGGTATGCCTCATCAGGATTGTGGTGCAGGTTGTGGATGTAACGATGCTCCATGCCGCGGATGTAGTTGCTGTTTTTCGCCAGGGCATAGACGCCAAGGTCGGAGCACTGGTCGGAGATTCTTTCCATGTTCTGCAGGATGTCGTTGAACAGGATGGCAACGGTCGACCCGCACTGCTTGCTGCGCATGCGGTAGAGGTGCCTGTCCTTCAGCTCGTCAATCAGTTCGTCAATCACCTCTTCATACGGTTCGATCAGCTTCGCCGTTTCGCTGCTGCCGGTACGGTAGGCTTCCACGGTGATTTCCAGGATCTCCCTGACCGCCTCACTGATAATGCTCAGCTCCCGGCGGGCATCATCCGAGAAGGACCGTTCCGCTTCATGGGCATCCTTAATGGCATTCATGACATTGATGCACAGGTCACCCATCCTTTCAAAGCAGATGATGGCTTTCATCTGGAAGTTCTGATCATTTTCATCCTTCTGCAGGCTGATATGAGGAGACAGGTTCAGCAGATAATTGTTTGCCGCATCTGCCATGCGGTCGATGACGCTTTCCCTTTCCTGCATGCGTCTGACTTTCTTTTCGTCATACTGCTCGGCAAGTTCAAAGACGGTATTGTAGTTTTTGGCAACCGTCGTGCCCATATGCAGGATCAGGTGCGATACTTCCGTCAAGGCCAGGCCGGGGTTGTCAAGCAGACGGGTATCCAGCTCACGCAGGACCGTCTGGTCGAGTTCCTCATCCTTGTCAACCGGCGCATCCGGCACAAGCTTTTCGGCAATCGAGGCAAAGACGCCGGTAAACGGCAGCAGGCAGACCGCCGGAATCAGACGGAACAGGCCGTGGACATTGGCCACGCCGCCGGAATTCAGCGTCATGTACCAGATGCCGTCGTTCAGGACATTCGTCATGCGCAGGGCCGTCAGGCCCACGGTGATCAGCACCAGCGCAACCACGTTGTAGATGATATGTACAAGGCAGGTCCGGATCTGGTCCGGCCTTGCCCCGATGCGGCAGACCAGGTACGTCGTCAGGCAGTCGCCGATGTTGACGCCTAGGATCACCGCGAAGACGGCACAGAACTTGATGCCGACCGAAGAAGCCACCGACTGCAGAATGCCGACGACGGCCGAAGATGACTGGATGATGGCCGTGGTCAGCACGCCGGCAAAGAAGCCAAGCAGGTAGTTGCCTTCAAACGAGACAAGGAAACTGCTGAGGGCCTGCGACATGGAGCTGACCGCAGCGCTCATATTCATCAGGCCGACAAACAGGATGCCGAAGCCCA
>JAFWCP010000145.1 GCA_017536845.1 Solobacterium sp.
AATCTTCAGTTACTGTCCTTTTGGCCTCAGAAATGCGTTTCCATGTTCCGTGATGATAATTTTTCCGGCATGGACAAACGCATTAAGCAGGCGCGGATTATCAAGGTCTACAGGCATTGCGGTTTCCTTTGATACCGCCCCGGCTTCTATCAGCTTTGCCATAAAGACCAGTCCTTCCAGAAGCGTCATATCATACTGATCACGACCGCCGTCAACAGCGGCACGCAAGAGCTTCAGGACACCAAGGCTGTCATAACTGTTGCCGGAGCCCATGACAATCGCCTCGCCGTTCATCAGATGAGGAAACGCATCTGCCGGTACAAAGGCATTGCGGATGATGATTCTGTTTTCATTTCCGGGCGTCTGCATGCAGAGGCACGGTTCATCGTTGACGCAGGTCAGCCAGTAACTTTCCTGACCGGTCACAAAGCATGGTTCTCCCTTGATATACCCAAGGAAGCCTTTTTCGTTCATCACAAACGTTTCGATGTCTTTCATATTGTTTCACCCGCTTCTTATTCCATTCTTTTCTGTCTTGTATGCAGGAAGGCTTATTTCATTATGACGGTGATCAGAATGTTATCGAGAAGACCGTCACCATACTCATGACCAATCTCATAAACAATGTCCGGATTGAATTCTCCTTCCGGCAAGGAAGCATAAACAGCGCTTTTATCAGAGATCGGATACAGCCGGACAGGCTGTTCACCGGTTTTTTCCTTTATGGCAAATGTCTGCCAGCCCGGCAGCCAGCCGTCAAAACCAGGCACTGCAACTGTATACGTCATAACATCTTTCCCGTCATAGACAATGGCAGCCCCATCGTCTGTCCTGTATGAGGTACTGTTCCTCAGCACAATGCCGATCTGGTTTTCTTCCCCTGCAAGTACAACATCACTGTAATGTCCGCTTTCTTTTTCACAGGGAAACTCTGCCAGCAGTTCCCAGGTATGATCTGCAGGATCAGAATGATACACATGAAACACGACTTCCTGATACTTTACACGGCTGAAATCAAAGCCAAGGTTCGGATGGTACTGCACTTCACGTGCATAACAGCCGCAGTTCAGCATTGCCATCATCACAATTCCCCGAAAAATATCTTTCCCTTTCATCATCGCAATCCTCGCATTACGTTTCATTGATACTCGTTTCATTTCTTCCGCGGAAGCGGGGTTATCTGATTTACATCCATCTGTCATCAATCTGCACTTCATCAGCACAATCCGTCTGTGTTGTTTTCTGAAAACTGCATGATCTCTGGCAGGCGGCTTTGAAGCAGATGCAGCGTCCGCTCAAAAATGCAGTACGTTGGATGCTGTGATCTTTGCAGCAGACCATCGATATCCCCGCATTGGAATATGCAGCGCTGCAACAATCCCAAGGTTCGGCATGGCAGGATACCGGCTTTGTTTTCCTCTGCGTTTATTTCCGGTGTTCCTTCCGGCATTGTCGTCGGGCCATACAGACTGCAGACCCCCTGATGGTTTTCCTCACAGCATTTCTGCAAACCAGCCTCATATGGCATCGATCAGCGGCTGCAGGCTGTCAAAGTCGACAAAATCCACGATCTGGCCGTACGTTTCAATCATGGCCCGTACTTCCGCTGTCTTCTTTTCTTCCGGCAGACCTTTTGCCTTACGGTAAAGCAGGGCCATCATCGTTTTATGTCTGAAACCTGACCGTGAATAGTCGATGCCGCCCCGCAGGTGAAACAGCTTTGCATTTTCATAAACTTCTTTCGGAAGCTGCCGTTCCATCCCCTGTTCGATGCTGGCGACATTCTCTTTGTCACCAGGACCCGCCAGGCCGACCGTCGCAATCAGGATCGTTTTGTTCGTGACATCAGTCATGCCGGCAAATGTCTTTTTCATACCCGGCACACCGCCGGCGTATAAAGCACCGATATAGACGATACAGCTGTATCGGTTCAGATCTTTGACATCCGTATAGATCCTGACTTCAACCCCGGTTCTTCCGCATATCGGGAAGCTGTCCCGTATTGGGAACCATAGATGATGATCTTCTCAACGATGTTTTCCTCTTTCAGGCAATCCGGCAGATGATCAGTTCTGCCGAGCCTTCTTCCAGCGAATTGTATTCGTCATAATGAATATGTTCTTTCGGCTCAGCTACTGCCAGAGCTGTCAGCTGTTTCGCCAGAGAAAGCATGCCCTCTCTGTTTGCGGATATGACGGCCGCACCGTCGATGATTTCCACCTTGATTTCAAATCCTTCTGTCCATTCAACAACCATGATTGATTTTCTCCTTCGCCGTCATCTTCGCTTTTGCACTGCCGTCCGGAACAGTCCGTGCCTGTTGCAGTAATAATACAGGTATTGTGTTCCGGCAATCTTGAAACGTGCCTGGGCATTGCCTTCCGGATACAGCTTGCGGATCTCACAGCCATCATTCCGAAGGGCGGCGAAAAATGAGATGTAATGGCCTTTCTCCATCGGGTGGTCAAGTGAAACATAATACTCATCTTCCGCCCGTTCCAGACAGAGCTGATGCATTTCATCCTCTGCTTCCAGCGGCGGCAGAACGATGCCGCAGCAGCTGACCATTGCCTGGCCGATGCTGAAGGCGACATTGCCGCAAAGCGGGCACACATAGAATTTTCCTTTCAGGATGTTGGCTGCCCGGTTGGCATTGACTACATCCTCTCCGGAAAGCAGTTCGATGACCGATACGCCAAGGGCCGCCGACAGCGGTTCGAGCAGTGAAATGTCCGGGTATCCCCGTCCGGTCTCCCACCGGGATATGGCCTTATCCGTGACATGAAGCTTCTCTGCCAGCTGATTCTGGGTGAGTTTCCGTTCTTCTCTTAAGCGTCTGATCATCGCACCGGTTACATACTGATTCATTCTGTTTACCTCCTGATGCCATCAGGATACGGCTTCGCAGAAGGCAAGGCTATCCACGCTGCGTAGAATTCACAGTCTTTCCTGCTTCTTTATGCCATCAGGGCACAGGATCCTTGCCGCCCGAACCTTCCGGTGAAAAGCGGTCACCGTCTTCCACCTTTACATACAGGAAGGCGCCCGACCCCTCCGCCTGATAGATAAGATCTCCCTTTTCCACAAGGAAACGGATGGTCTGGGCATAACCGCCGTTTTCCATCAGGATGACAGTGCCATTGTCAACATCCCATGTTCCCACGCCGATA
>JAFWCP010000146.1 GCA_017536845.1 Solobacterium sp.
GATCTGGGCATTGCCATCTGCGGCACCGGCATCGGCATCAGCCTGGCCTGCAACAAGGTCAAGGGCATCCGTGCCGCGACCTGCTCGGAACCCTACAGCGCCAAGTATTCGCGCCTGCACAACAATGCCAACGTGCTGACCTTCGGCGCCCGCGTCGTCGGTGAAGAACTGGCAAAGATGATCGTGGATGCCTTCGTTGAAACCGAATTCGAAGGCGGCAGACACGCAAGACGTGTCGGCATGATCATGGATATCGAAGCAAGACAATAACATGAATAAGAGGATCCTGAAGCCGGATCCTTTTTCTCTGCCTTTGTATGCAAATGTAAGGCTGACCTGTGTATCTGATGCCCTTGCAGCATCCTATGGCTGATCGACCCTGGCTTTTGACTGCTGAAGGCCTTCGTCCGGCCCTGAACCTGATCGTTCACAATTCATTCAACATGGTGTATGATACCCGTTTCAATATGACAGACAGGCTCAGAACTCTTTCGGAAGCCTGTTTCAAAAAGAAAAGGCTGATCAAAGCCCGGTTTTGAACCGGGGACTTTGAAACAGCCTGTTTATGTCAGTTCTGATACGCGTCTTCAATGCGCAGGATCACCCGCTTCTTCCAATAGGAATCACGGGGCACTTCGACGTGGATGTCCTGTCTGCTGACAAGGGATTCACCAAGATAAATCTCATACGTCCCGTCCAGCTGGCGGGGACGCCAGGAGGCTTCGGCTTCCTGCGGCAGGTCAAGGTATTCCGTGAATTCCGTACCGATGGGCAGATACATGGCGGTACTGTGGTCGCTGAGCACTTTTACAACCGTATCGGCAGATCTGGCCATATGCACCGAATGGGAATAGATTTCCTGTCCCTCTTCGACAAGGGATGTGTACTGCCAGTCCCTCAGCTTCCTCAGGATGCGGGAAACATCTTCCATATGGGTAGGCAGCTCATAGGCGGTATCCGCATGGGCTGTCACAAGCAGCAGCTTCATACCGTTGACTTCCGCCCAGCCGCAGAAGCAGTGGCCGGCCGAGCCGGTATAACCGGTCTTGCCGCCGATCAGCCCGTCTGCGTCAATGCGGTAGCGGGAGATGGCTGTCCAGTAGGTGGAGTACATCGCCAGCCCGTCCGGATGGGCGGCCAGAGGCTCGGTGACGTAGCTTCTTGTCGAAAAGATCTCCCGGAAGGTATCGTTCTGCAGGCAGTAATGCAGAAGGACGGCCAGATCGCTGCACGTGGTCAGATGGTCGGGATCGGTGATGCCGGTGACATTGACGAAATGCGTGTCATACATGCCAAGCTCCTGTGCCTTGCTGTTCATCATGCCGACATAGGCATCGATGGAGCCGGCCACCCGCAGGGCCAGGGCCCGGCAGGCATCCGCCCCCGAGGGCAGGGCCACCCCGTACAGCAGGTCACGCACGGTCGGGTTTTCATACATCGAGAAACCGGCAACCGAGGCATTTTCCTCCACGAGCGTTTCAAAGACCTGCGGCGTCATCGGGATCCGCTCTTCCAGATCCGGCAGGGCCTCAATGGCAACGATGGCCGTCATGACCTTGGTCATGGATGCCGGATGCATGCGCACATTCGCATTCTTTGCGGCCAGCACTTCGCCGGTATCTTCGCCGATGACAAGGGCATAGGTGCTCACCAGGTCGCTCAGATCAATTTCCTCCGCATGCACCGGGAGAAAGCACACCAGGCACAGCAGTATGGCAGACAGTATTTTCCTTATTCTTTTCATAACGTTGTTTATTATACCATCAGACAGCGAAAACGGCTTTTCATTTCAGGACGGTTCTGATACTCTGTTGCCGGAGGTAATCTCAAATGGAGAAAATTGCAAGCTTTCTTGTCAACCATCTCGTTCTGGAACCGGGCATCTACGTATCCCGCAAGGACCGTTTCAATGATACGGTGATCACAACCTTTGACATCCGTCTGACTGCCCCGAATAAGGAACCGGTCATGAATACGGCTGAAGTGCATACCATCGAGCATCTTGGCGCAACATACTTACGCAATGAAGAAAACTGGAAGGACAGAGTTGTCTACTTCGGACCGATGGGCTGTCGGACGGGGTTCTATGTCCTGCTGGAAGGGGATCTGGAATCCAAAGACATCGTCAGCCTGATGAAGGAGATGTTTGTCTTTATCCGCGACTTTGAAGGCGAGATCCCCGGTGCTGCTGCCCGTGACTGCGGCAATTACCTGGATCAGAACCTGGCCATGGCCAGATGGCATGCCGACCGCTTCCTGAAGAACACGCTGGAAGGAATTGACGAAAGGCATCTGGTGTACAGCGCATGAGGATCGGGATCATCGGTGCCATGGATGTGGAAGTGGCACAGCTTCTGGAAGCGATGGACATCAAAAAGGAAGAAACTCTTTTCGGCATGCGCTTTGCCAAGGGCGTGCTGTCAGACGCTGACGCGGTTGTTGTCAGGTGCGGGGTAGGCAAGGTGAATGCCGCCGTCTGCGCTGCCGTGCTGTGTGGGCATTATCACTGTGACCTGGTGATCAACACCGGCGTGGCCGGTGCCCTGAACCCGGATCTGAAGATCGGCGATTTCCTGCTTTCCCTGGATGCTGTCCAGCATGATGTCGATGCCAGCATCTTCGGCTATGAAAAGGGCGAAGTGCCTTCTTCCGGCATGCGCTTTTTCAAGGCTGATGAAAGGCTGGCCGATCTTGCGGAAAAGGTCATTGAAGACTTCGGCGGCCGTTCCATCAAAGGCCGGGTGGCTTCGGGCGACCAGTTTATTGCCGAAAAGGCGAAGAAGGACTGGATTCGTGAAACCTTTGCGGCCGACTGCTGCGAAATGGAAGGGGCCGCCATTGCCCAGGCCTGCACACTGGCAGAAGTGCCGTTCCTGATCGTACGGGCGATCTCTGACCAGGCTGATGAAAGTGTCTCCATCTCCTATGATGTCTTTGAAAAATCCGCCGCAAGGCAGTGCGCTTTGCTCACTGTGGAAATTCTTAAGAAATTCAAGGGCAGAACAGCGTTATAATAAATGACGTTTACGGAGGTAAAGAAATGAAGAGATTTACAGCATTCGCGCTCAGCGCTCTGCTGCTGGCTGGCTGCTCGGGCACACCCGCATCCACCGGCACAGCCGGCATCTACAAGGCCGGCACCTATTCCGGCACCGGCGCCGGCAAGAACGGCGATGTCGTTGTGGAAGTCACCGTTTCCGATACGGCCATCACATCCGTTGTCGTCAAGGAACATCAGGAAACCGACGGCATTGCGGATCCGGCACTGGAAACCCTGCCTGATGCCATCGTCAAGGCAAACGGCACCGAAGTTGATACTGTCGCGAGTGCTACCGTCACTTCGGAAGCGATCATCGCAGCAGTCAACGCTGCTCTTGAACAGGCAAAGAAGTAAAAAGAATACCCGAGGCGTAAATGCTTCGGGTATTTTTTCACTTATTCTTCGTAAACCCTTTTCATGACCACCGGGTCATACGGCATGTCAAGAAAGTCTTTCGGGGTGGCTGCGATTTCATCCACAACATCCATTCCGTCGACGACCCTGCCGAAGGCAGCATAGCTGCCGTCCAGATGGGGCGCGTCAGCCAGGACGATGAAGAACTGCGACGATGCGGAGTTGGGGTCCGTGGCTCTTGCCATGGAGACCACGCCGCGGGTGTGCTTCAGGTTGTTATTGAAGCCGTTGGCTTTGAATTCGCCGACAATTTTTTCTTTGGAGCCGCCGGTGCCGTTGCCTTTCGGGTCACCGCCCTGAATCACAAAGCGAGGAACGATGCGGTGGAAGGTAAGGCCGTCATAGAACCCTTCATTGACGAGCTTGCGGAAGTTGGCGACGGTTTTCGGTGCTGCTTTCTCATCCAGTTCAAGGGTGATGCGGCCGCCGTTGTTCATTTCGATGATGATCATGACTGATTTCCTCCTATTTCAGATGCCAGATATCATTATTGTAATCCATAATCGTACGATCTGAGGAGAAGAATCCGCTCTTGGCGATGTTGACAAGGGACCTTCTCTTCCACCAGGCTCTGTTTTCATAGTCCAGCAGGGCGGTTTCCTTGACGGCAACATAGCTTTCCAGATCCAGCAGGGTCATGAACCAGTCATGGTCCCTGAGGTTTTCATGGAGCTGCCTCAGCATGTATGGATCGCCGATCTTCATCAGCTCGTCTGAGACGATGAAGTCGACAGTATTGCGGATCTCTTCCACATGGTCGTAGTAAGAACGCGGGCTGTAGCCATTGGTATTGTACAGGTGGATGACCTCATCGGAGGTGCGGCCGAAGATGAAGATGTTCTCATCACCGACCAGCTGGCGGATTTCGACGTTGGCGCCGTCGGCTGTGCCAAGGGTCAGGGCGCCGTTTAACATGAACTTCATGTTGCCGGTGCCGGAAGCTTCTTTGGAGGCCAGGGAAATCTGTTCGGAGATATCTGCCGCCGGGATGATGATCTCGGACTTGTAGATATTATAATTCTGGAACATGACCACCCGCAGATACGGCGATACATCCGGATCGTTGTTGATGAGTTCCTGCAGGCACAGGATCAGGTGGATGATGTTCTTGGCCATGACATAGGCCGGGGCGGCCTTGCCGCCGAAGAAGACGGTGATGGGCCGGGGCGGAATGTTGCCGGCCTTGATCTGCGTGTACTTGTAGATGACCCACAGGGCGTTGAGCTGCTGGCGCTTGTATTCATGGAAACGCTTGACATGGACATCGAAGATCGAATTCGGATCGATTTCCACGCCTTCTCTTTCCTTGATGAAGGCGGCGGCCCTGACCTTGTTGCGGCTCTTGATGTCGTCCATTAAGCCAAGGACATGCTCGTTGTTGTAATACTGCATCAGCTTTTCAAGATGGTTGGCATCCGACTTCCAGTCCTCGCCGATCAGGGTATCGATCAGGTTGGCCAGTTCATGGTTGGAATGCATGATCCAGCGGCGGAAGGTGATGCCGTTTGTCTTGTTGTTGAAACGCCAGGGGTAGTGGTCGAAGAACGGCCGCAGCTCCTGCTTCTTCAGGATTTCCGTATGCAGGGCGGCAACGCCGTTGATGGAATGCGCATAGTGCATATCCATATTCGCCATGTGCACCAGGCCGTTGTCATCAATGATGTTGAGGGCCTTGTTGTCCTTCAGGCCACAGACAACGCCGAAGTCAAGCGCTTCGATGATGGCCATCAGATGGGGGACAACCGCCTGCAGGTCGGCCAGCGGCCACTTTTCCAGTGCTTCCGCAAGAATCGTGTGGTTGGTATAGCCACACATGTTGGTGACAAGCTCGGCAGCCCGGCGCATCGGGATGCCTTCCTCAATGAGCAGACGGATCAGCTCAGGAATGACAAGCGAAGGGTGGGTGTCGTTGATCTGCACGGCAACATGACGGTCGATTTCAGCCAGGTTGTGGCCCTTGGCACGCTCCTGGGCGAAGATCAGCTGGGCGGCATTCGAGACCATGAAGTACTGCTGGTAGATGCGCAGCAGTCTGCCATCGTGGTCGGAGTCGTCCGGGTATAAGAATAAGGTAAGGTTTTTCGCGATGTCCTGTTTCGGGAAGGCGATGCCATCATGCACGATGGACTCGTCCACGGTGTCCAGGTCGAACAGATGCAGTCTGTTGCGGCCGGTCTTGTAGCC
>JAFWCP010000147.1 GCA_017536845.1 Solobacterium sp.
GAAACGTTCGTAAGTCTTCGGCTTTGCGGCCAGGCCCAGCAGCGGGTATACCTTCCGGTAACGGGCCAGATAAGCCGGCGAGTAAGAGCACTCAGCCGTATCAATCATCAGCTGTTTATGGTCTTTTTTCCCGACAAGTTCCAGCCAGTGAAGTACCTTTTCCCTTGCCATTTCACTGCAGTCCGGCGCCGTTGCCGCAAGGACAAGCCTTTCCGTCATCTGCGGGGCAAGGATGGCGATGTACTGGGCGATCATGCCGCCCTGGGAGACGCCCAGCACAGAAGTCTGATCGATGCCCAGCTGTCTTAACGCGGTCAGCTGGTCAGCCGCCATGTCCTTGATGCTGTAGCCTTCCGGCATGGCGTTTTTCCGGCTGAACATATAGATGGTGTGGCTGTCAAAGTGCTTCCGGTATGGCGCTGCCAGAACCATGGCCAGGCCTTTGACGGTTGAAAGCCCGTCGGAAAGACCCGGCAGGACGACCAGATTCCTGTCCCCATGCCCGAAGCGGGCGTAATACATTTCCGTACCGGCCAGTTTCACACTGCCGTTTCTGATCGAAATCGCCATATTCAAAACCTCAGTAAATCTTCTCCATCACATGGACAAACCGGCTCAGATACTCGTCTTCCTCTGCCTTTTTCACCTTCAGGATTTCCTCGTATTCTCCGGCGGGGATTTCCTCAGCAGACAGGAAGGTCAGCTGCCCGGCAGCCTTTTCGGTTTTGAGGACAATCTGTTCATAGGCCGGACCGACCATCAGAAGCTTCAGGGCATCTTCATCTGCCAGCTGGCCGCTGGTGATGATGCCCAGCGTATCAAAAATCGTGTCATTGGCAATCGGGCCGCGGATGACATCTTCATCATACACATCGGGCAGATGATGACGGTTGGCAAACAGGTAACGGAACCATTCCTCATCCCTGTCGAGAGTTCTTACCCGCAGGCCGCTGAGAAAGAGCCGGTAGCTGTTGATAAAGATCCTGCTGCCGCGGCGGGGATGGATCCAGCGGGCGGAAAAATCACGGCTGCTGCTGACGTAGAAGCCCTGGCCGAAGTCGGCATTCTTTCTGCCGTAATGCACGTCGGGCTTCTCGATGACCTGATAGCCGGTGTGGTATACGAGCATTTCGCATTGTTCTTTGTCTTTCATCTCACCACCAGTCATCGAGCTTTACGTCGAACTCCCTTTCGTCCTCATCAAGGTCCATCGCATATTTCGTGGTATTAGTGATATGGATCCAGCGTGAACTTTCAATCATGGCAAGCATTTTCAGGATATTGGGCCTTGTCCCCTGGACCTCCATGGTGACCGATCCGTCCGATTCGTTTCGTACCCAGCCGGTGGTGCGGCAGGCTTCTGCCGCCTGCATGGCCGTCCAGCGGAAGCCGACGCCCTGCACCCGGCCGTAAAAATGATAGTGTATCCGTACCTGTTGTTCCATAGGTCTCCCTCTTATCTTCTTCTGAAGATTTCATTATAAGCCGCATTGGCTTCTTCCGCCTGTTTTTTCTGCTTCCAGGCATCGATCTCGCTGCAGATGGCCAGCATTTCATCCACGGCCATCTCGATCGTACGCGGCCTGGCCTTGATCAGATACGCGCTCATGCGGTCGATGGCTTTCGGCGAGCCAAGCTGTTTCGCCATCAGGTCGCCCAGTTCCTCAGGAAAGCCGAGTTTTTCGGTTTCACGTACCAGCCGGTTCCGCGCCTCCTGCCAGTCGTGGCTCTTTTCAGTCATGGATCAGTGTTCCCGCTTCACCGGCATACATCTGTTCCAGGATCTGTCTTCCGGCCTGCGTTTTGAACAGTTTCCTGTCGGCGTTGTAAATTGCCTTGTATTTGGAATTGTGCTCGTACAGGTTGACAAGCAGGTCCGCTTCCACAAGGATCTGATAATCTATGCCGTCAATCTCCGTATAGGTATGGTGATGGCCGATGAGATAAGAGATACGGGCAATCTGTTCTTCGCTGTAACCGCCGATCTTTCTCAGCATTGCTTCCGCTAGAGGCGGGCCAAGCCTTTCCTGGTAAGGGCCGGCTTCACTGCCGTACTGTGCCAGAGCTTCCCGGATGCCGATGTCGTGAAGCAGCGCGGCGGTTTCCAGAATATACAGCGTTTCCTCATCCAGCCCCTCCAGGATGCCGATGGTGCGGGTAAAGGCATGCACCTTGAGCAGATGCTGGATGCGTTTGGGTGAGCCGGCATCATGGGCGATCATGGCGCTGACCAGGGCTGCGTATTGTTTGTCTTCCATGTTGTACTCCTTATTCTTACAGGTTGAGCGCCTTTAAGAAGGCGGCGTCGAGCGCGTCTTTCTGAGCCTGCCTGTTGTTGTTCGCCTTCACTGCGGTCGCTTTCAGGCGGAGGCAGGCGGATTCGATAAAGTTCTGGATGACTGGAATCTGCGGGTTGAGATCCGTTTCCAATGTCACTGCCTTTTTCACCAGCAGCTCCTGGATGGCTTCATAAAGCCGCTCATTCAGCATCTCGTCACAGCCGTCGAATAAGACAAGCAGGTCGGTGAACCGCACCGGCGGTACGATATGGTATCTTTCGATCCACAGCCCGCATAACAACGGCCGCAGGGCGTAGAAATACTTCTTGTATTTCACCTGTTCTTCCTGCAGGTATTTCCACCGGGTGGCATCCGCCAGGCCGGCATAATGGTTAAGGGCAGCTTTCGGATTGAAACAGGCAAGGATGGTTTCCCTGATATTGTCCCATTGCGGTGCGGTGCGGTAGACGATCGGCGAAAGCGTCCATTCAAAGACAGAAGGATTTCCCTTATCTGCCTGCTTCAGCACTTTCATAAGGTCCCATCCGTTGATATCCAGCACCTCGTCCAGCCGCCATTCGATGACATCGGGAAGCGGCGAGATCCGCAGATAGTCCTGCATCCGCCGCAGGAAGACGAAGCGGACGTCATAGTCACTGTCAGGTGAGGCAAAGCCCCAGGCTCTTGAGCCGGATTCCACCGCCAGCAGGATCCTGACGTCGTGTTTCTGTTCGATCATATCCAGGCTGTACTGGATTTCCTTCTCAATATCTCTCATACATCCTCCAGGGCCATTTCGTTGATCTTTTCCACAAGCACTTCAATGGCGTTCAGATCCGGGTGGTCAGGCAGCGCGGTGCGTCGTTCCGCTTTTTTGAAACGTTCTTCATAGTCTTTGACCATCGCGTAGAATTCCTCGTCCAGCATGCTGTCGTGCATATAGTACCCGTCTCTGATCTTCCTTAACAGGGCAAGGTCATCGCCGCTGCGGCGGGTGATGATCTCTTCCTTTTCCAGGATGTCAATGCCCATCATGAACAGGCGGACAAGATGCATGGCGTGCTTGTTGAGGTGGGCGTCATCCTTTTTATGGTTGCGGTGGCCGATGCGGTCATAATCCCGCGCCACCCCGCATAATGTATTGTTGAGTTCATTGAACTGCTTCAAAGGATAATGGGCAAAGGTGCCGTCCAGGAAGATCTCTGTTTCCATGTCTTCCCTTTGCGATTGGTCAATGTAGAGATGCATGGTTCCGTTTTCGTCCTGATGGAAGCGGTTGAAGTTTTCCAGGGCGTTGTTCAGGGAGTTGA
>JAFWCP010000148.1 GCA_017536845.1 Solobacterium sp.
AAACCGATTTCATAGAAGCAAATGAATAACCGTCATACCACTGCTTCATCAAAGAAAAATCAATATTCCTGCTTTGACAAAGCTGCTGTACTTCTTCTTCTTCTTCTGTAAAGCCGACATATTCACTGAATTTTCCGGGTCTGATCATTGAATACTCCCGGAAATCGGAAACTGCGGACTGCGAGCCATCTTTCTTAATTGGAAACAGCTCTGTCATGAAAACATCGTATCCTGCTGATATTCATTCCGGAAGATAAGCCCGTATGAGAAAAAATGACAGCTGAAAAGGATATGGCATTGCTTCTTAAAAAAAGGGTTTGATGAGGATATAATAAAGGCAGAGAAATTCCCGGAAGGGATACAGTATGCAATGCATACGGAAAGGATCATGATCATGAAAAGACTGTTTGATGCCGCTGACCGCTACATTCAGACCAGCGACTGGAAACTGATTGCCGTCTTGAAATTCTGCCTGCTTTCACTTGGCGTGATGGCAGGGATGGCCGTGAAAAAGGAACATAAGAAACCGGTGCTGTTATCAGCATTGTGTGTCTTCATCGTTACCTACATCCCGTTGATGGTCAGGCTGTTCAGGATCTTCTTTGCAGAACCGGAACAGGAAGAATAGCCAACAAAGAGCAATGCCCTTTCCGGCGGCATTGCTCTTTGTTTTAGCTTCCGCAGGTGAGTAGGAAGTAAAGCGGAAGCATGTGGGGTGGTGTTTTGCCGGAAACAGCTCAGGATGCCTGGGTTTCGCAGCAGATGCAGATGCCGCGGCGCTCCATGTAGAAGCTGCAAAGGCCGCGGGCCGGCAGGATGCGGATATCCGCATCAGGATATTCCTTCAGGACTTCCTGTTTTAAGGCATCTGCCATGGCCGGATTCTCGCAATGGGTGATGACCGCCCGGCCGCCTTTGTAACCGGCTTTGGCGGCGTCATTCAGCAGGGTGCGGATGGCTTTGCGCTCACCTCTTGCCTTGCCGGTCACGCTGATGGTGCCGATGGGAGAGGCCGTGCCGGTGACGGAAATGTTGAAGACACATAAGGCGGCAGCGGCAGCCTTGCTGACGCGGCCGTTCTGGGCCAGGTTGTGCAGGGAGAAGAACGAGAAGAACAGCCGTGTGCTTTTCAGGTAGGCACGGATCTTCCGGTCGATGTTTTCAAAGCTGTCGCCGGTTTTTACCAGCTCGGCAAGCTTATACAGCAGCATCACTTCTTCCGCCCCGGTGGAAAGGGAATCGATGACGGAGATCTTCGCCTCCGGATGGTCTTCTTTATAGATTTCGGCAGCGGTCATGGCGCTGTTGTAGGAACCGGAAAGGGCGCTGGTGACAGTGGAGACGAAGATTTCGTCTTCCCCTTCAAAGGCAGCCAGCCAGGCTTCTACGGAAGGGCAGGATGTATAGGAGCGGCCTTTATAGGACGCAAGGTAGTCAAGCATGCTTTTGATATCCAGATCCACTTCATCCTGAAAGCATCTCTCGTCGGTATATACCGCTAACGGGACAGTCTGGAAGGAAGGGACATCAAGCGTGTACAGATCACAGGATGAATCTGCGATGATTTTCATAGTCAACACCTCCTGTTTGACAGGGTTGATTGTATGACCTTTTCGGCTGTGCTAAAATTTACAGAAAGGCAGGAAATGTAACTAACATGACAAAAAGGGAGGAAGTGTAACAGTTATGAAAATCAAGACGGAACTGAACAGCCGGACCGTGAAAACACGGGTGGCCATCGGGAATGCCATTCTCGATGAACTGGAGAAAAAGGAATTCTCCGACATCAGGGTGACGGATGTCATCCGCATTGCCGATGTCTCCAGAATGTCCTTCTACAGGTATTATGAAAACCTGTATGATGCCTTATGCGATTATCTGAGCATCATCGTCACCGGATATATGATCGAAGGCGGGGAAGTGGCAGACCCGAGTGTCTACATGCAGCTGGAACATATTGAATTCTCCCTCAATTACTTCGACCGTTATGCAAGGTATTTCCTGACCCTCAATCGGCATGGCCTGTATACCATCCTGATTGATGCGGTCAATGAATACATGATGAAGAACATCCTGCCGCAGAAGAAGCTGCATATGTATGAACTGTATGCCTATGCCGGCGGATTGCTGAATGCGTTTTTGAAATGGGAAGAAGACGGCAAGCACGAAAGCGCCCACAATGTGGCCATGATGATCTACCGCCTCTTCAACCATTCCAGCATGTAGGAGGAAGCCATGAAGATCAGAAAGATGACCATCCAGGATTATGAAGATGTATACCAGCTATGGCTGTCCTGTCAGGGGATGGGCTTGAACAGCCTGAATGATTCAAAAGACGGCATTGACCGCTTCCTGAAACGCAATCCGGAAACGTGCCTTGTATGCGAAGTGGATGGAAAGACAGCCGGCGCGATCTTAGTGGGCAATGATGGCCGCCGGGCGTATATCTACCATACTGCCGTTCACCCTGATTACCGCCGAATGGGCATTGCCGCAAAGCTGGTGGAAACAGCCATGGACCTGCTTGCCAAAATGGGCATTGCCGATAAGGCACAGGCTTATCCCTTCCAGCTCTCCGGCGGCCAGCAGCGTGTCGCCATTGCCCGGGCACTGGCCATGAAGCCGGAAATCCTCTTCTTTGATGAACCGACTTCGGCCTTGGATCCGGAGCTGACCGGGGAAGTGCTGAAAGTCATCCGCCAGCTGGCCGATGAGAAAATGACGATGGTCGTCGGCACTCACGAAATGGCCTTCGCCAAGGCGGTAAGCAACCGTGTCATCTTCATGGCCGGCGGCGTCATCGTCGAACAGGGGACGCCGGAAGAAGTCTTTGACAACCCGAAAGAAGAAAGAACAAAACAGTTCCTTCGGGTATTTGAAAGATAAGCCATGGTCCGTTTCAGCATTCTTGATCCCACCGGCAATATCACGGCCCTGGTGACCGACGAAGTGGCACCGGCTGCCTATACCGAAACTGCGGCCGCCATCATGGCAGCCCATCCGGAAGTGGAACAGGTCGGCTATGTCAGGCTTGACTGGGAACAGCCGTCATTATGCATGGCCGGCGGGGAATTCTGCGGCAATGCGACGATGAGCGCCGCCGCTTTGTATGCCGATGCCAAAGGCCTTGAGAAAGCCTGCCTCCGCCTGCGTGTTTCCGGTGCCGAAGAACCGGTGGAAGTCGCCCTGCAGAAGGAAGAGGGCTGCTATACAGGCAAAGTCGTCATGCCGCCGGTAAAGGCAGTGACCATGCATCCCTTTGCCTGCATGCATTTACAGGGAGATCTGCCGGTGGTGGAAATGCAGGGCATCTCACATGCGGTGGTGGAAGAAGAGTCTGTTTTCTATCATCTGCTTGAGCAGAAAGAAAACGCGGAAAAAACCATCCGCCAATGGTGCCGGGAACTTGCGGCAGACGGGCTGGGGCTGATGTTTCTCAAAGAAGAAGCAGACGGCTATGCCTTACAGCAGCTGGTCTATATCCCGTCCGGGGAAACCGTCTTCTGGGAAAGCTCCTGTGCCAGCGGCAGTGCCTGTACGGCTGTGTATCTTGAGCGGAAAAACCATCGTGAAACACCCTGTACGCTGAAGGAACCTGGCGGCAGACTCACCGTTTCCATCCGCCGAAAGGATGGCCGGGCCGTATTGGGCGGACACATCCGCCTGGTCGGCAGCTTCAGCATTGACTGATAAGAAGAATTCGAAAACAAAACCCGCCGCGGCGGGTTTTGATGTTTCAGGATGTACGATCAGCCAAGCAGGATGCCGGACAGTTCATC
>JAFWCP010000149.1 GCA_017536845.1 Solobacterium sp.
ACATTGCCTGGCGGCGGCTTCCATGGCGGTGAACAGTCCGAAACCCTTCCCGGCGGCGGGTTCCATTAAATCTATGCATACGCAGGGCGGTGAAAACCGCTCTGCGTGAAAGGAGGCAACGATGGAAGAATTGATCTACCCCCTCAGCATCATCCTGATGCTTGCCTGCATGGCCGGTGCCGTCTGGCTGATCTTTCTGGCCCGGACGCTGGTCCGCTGCCTGGTCACCACCATCGGCCTGCTGGCGGCAGCCTGCATGATCATCCCGATTGTAACGTTTGCCGCCAGGGTACTGTACTGGCTGATTGTCGCTGTCCTTCTGCTGGGGCTGGCAGCGTTGTTTGTCTGAATCAATAAAGGAGAAAAGAGATGAAGGAATTCGTATACGGAACCGAAAAACAGTTCGCAAAGATGGATGAGGTGCTGTCCGCCGGTACCTATCTGAAATTTGCCGGCCGTACGCTTACAGAGAAGTGCCGCCCTGCCAGTGCGACATTGTGGTTTGCCCGCAAGGACGGCCGCTATGAGCTCTATATCGACAAGGGCATTGAAACCGAAGAAACCGATGCCGGCTTCCGGCAGCTGCTGGAAAACGGGTATCTGTCCTTTGCGAGCATGGAAGAGATGAGCGGATTCCTGCATTCTCTGCAGCCGCTGTTTGCCGAACCGGAACCGGTGGCTGACTTCGAAAGGCTGAAAAAGCTCAGGGAACAGAAGCCGGCCGCGGAAGTAATCATGCCGGATGCCCTGCAGGACAGGCTGGCCCGCACCATCATCGGGCAGGACGATGCCTTATCCGCACTGGCCCGCAAGGTTTCCGGCTGGTGGGCATCGGGAAGAAAGAAGGTGCTGGTCATCTCCATGCTCGGGCCGACCGGCACCGGTAAGACGGCAACCGCCAGAGCCCTGGCTTCTGCCTTGTCAGCCCTCAGCGGTGCTGAATACGGCACCATCCAGGTCGCGGCCAACCAGATGACCGACGAAATCAGCGTGGCCAGATTCTTCGGCGCCCCGCCGGGCTACATCGGCTATGGCCAGAAAACCATCTTCGAGGATGTCCGGAAAAATCCTGACCAGGTGCTGATCCTGGATGAAATCGAAAAAGCCCACCCGAATGTCTTAAGCGGCCTGATGGAAGCCTTTGACAAGGGCGTGCTGGAAATGGCGGATAATTCCGAACCGATCAGCCTGAACCGCTGCATCATCCTGCTGACATCCAACCTGCCGGTGGATGCCGGTTCGGCACTCAGTGCCTTTGAACAGGATGAAATCTGCCGCAATGCCCTGACTGCCTATACCGGCAAACCGGAGATCGCCGCCCGTATTCAGGGGTACCTGGTCTATCGGCCGCTGGATGATGAAGCCATGGCCAGGATCATCGCCCAATATGCGGTGGATGTGCTTGCCTCCTATGACATGAAGCTGGTCAGGATGGATGAAGAAGTGCTGGATGAACTGATTGATGAAGCCCAGAAATCCAGCTACGGCATCCGGGCTGCCCAGAACCTGGTCAAGGATGTCATCGACCGCACCGTATTCACAGCGAATACAGTCCGACAGCTCAGGAACCAGCGGGTTGTCATGAAAGGAACATTGAGAAATCTGCAGATCACAGCAGAGGAAAGGAAAGACAATGGGAAGAAACTTTACGCGTAAAAGAAGATGGTACAGGGGGTTCTTCAGAAAAGAAAGAACAGACCAGACGGAAATGATCCGCTTTGCGGTGGACGTGCTCAATGACTTCCGTGCCAATGCCGGCCGGCTGCCGGCCGAAACCGGCGGGCTGCTTGGCTCGACGAAGGATCCTAACTGCATCGACCTCTGCCATTTCGATACCCATTCTGAGAATTCACCCGGCACCTTCTACTATGATGTGGAATCCATGAGTGCTGTCTTCCGGGACTGGAAGGCGCATGGGTATATCACCAACGGCATCTACCATTCCCATCCTGAAGGTGCCATCCGGCCTTCCTACCACGATATTTCCACCGCCCTTCTGCATCTTGATTTCTTCAGACTGGATTACTTTTACATGCCGATCCTGCAGCCCGGAAGAAACGGCTGCTATGACATGTATTTCTATGTCGTCAGGAAGCAGGGGAAATACCTCAATGTCAATCTGGATTACCGGGTGCAGGCCAATCCGGACAACTATGAATTCTATACCGATAAGAAATGGAAAAAGGATTTCTCCATTGCCGAGCTGCGGGACTACCGGGCACAGATTGACGGCGTGCCGGCAAAGAAGGAAGAGCCGAAGAAGTATTTCCGCAAGGTCAGCGGCATGTTCCCGGAACATGTGCTGGACAAGGTCATCGTATGCATCGGCACCGGCGGCGCCAGGAGCTTCCTGGAAAACCTTGCCAGATGCGGCTTCCGCAATTTCATCCTGATGGATGCTGATACGGTATCGGATACCAACATCGCCACCCAGGGCGTCTTCATCAGTGAAATCGGCAGAAAGAAGACCAACGTGATCAAGAACAGGATCCTCGACATCAACCCCGGGGCCCAGGTCGTATCGGTCAACAGGTTCCTGGATGACCGCATGAGCGATGGGGAATTCCGCAGATACCTGTCTTTATTTCCCGGGAAAAAAGGAACTGATTACCTGCTTCTTGGATGCACCGACAACTTCGCCGCCCAGAAACGCAGTGCCTTGCTGGCGATGAAATACGGCCTGCCGTATATGGCTGCCATGATGTATGCCAAAGGCGCCGCGGCCGAAGTGATCTTCACCTATCCCGGCGTCACCCCCAGCTGCCCGCGCTGCCTGCTGAGAGACCGCTTTGAGAAGTATGAAAACGGCTTTGTCAACGAGGTGACTTCGGAACACTGCCTGATCTTTGCGACCGAGCGGATGAACGCCCTGAAAGGCTATATCGCCGTGATGTTATTGATGTACGGGGAAGAGGCCGGCAATCCCTATTCGAGCATGCTGGAAAGGATCAAGGACAGGAACTTCGTCGAAATCCGTCTGGACCCTGACCTGATGACCTCGCCGCTTGGCATCGGCCTGTTCGACCGGGTGCTGGGCAGTGCCGCACGGTATACCTTCATGGATGAAACCCTCTGGATCCCCCAGCATCCCGACAACGGCATGCATGGCGAAGAGCCCTGCCGTTTATGCGGCGGCAGCGGTGACCTGCGCGACCTGCAGTATGCCCTTGCGTCGCAGGATACCAGATACATCCGCTTCGACCGCCCGCAGGCGTATGCAATGATCGATCCGCGGATGAGAAAGAGATGGAACTGAATATGAAAGAGTTTGTCTACGGAAGCGACCGCCAGTATGAAATGCTGAAGGAAATGCTGGAAGACCATCTGTGCCATGTGTACCGGAACTGCGTCCTGCCGCAAAGCTGCAGCCGGCCAACCGCCCGGATCGGTTTTGAAAAGGAAGACTCCACCTATGCGCTCTATATTGACAAAGGCATCACGTGCGCAAAGAGCAGCCAGCCGCGCAACTTCCGCGGCTGGCTGAGCGAAGGCACCCTGCGCTTCCTGGAATTCACCGACATGAAGGAATTCCTCAGGAGCCTGAAACCACTGTATGAAGGAGAAAGAACATGACCTGGCTGATTATTGTTTCTGTTGCCATTGTGGCAGTGTGTTTCTTCTTTGCCGGCACCAGCAATGCTCCGGCAAGATCCGAACCTCCCTCCCATCCTGCCCCCAGACGGGTGGCCAGCCCACAGCCGGCCGACCGCTCGCAGCTGAGCGAAACCGGCAACATGATCTACTACGCCAACAACCGCCATGGCCGCAGGGACTACGAATACAAGTTCAACTACAAAAAGGTCAACGGTGCCTGGCGGGCATACATCATCCGCATGCCGGACCTCAACGGCCGCAACGGCGCCGCTTCCATCACCCACCGGCTCTATGACAACGGCAATGCCTATGTCTGCTGGGATACGCCGTTATCCACCTTGAAGGAAGCACAGATCGTCTCGAAAAAGTGGGCCGACTGCCTGCAGGAATACATCGCGACGGGAAAGGAGTTCGGCTGATATGTTACAGATGCTGCAAGGGTTTCTGGTCATCGTGATCCTGTGCGCTGCACTGGTCAGGCTGGTTCAGCTGGGAAGGCTGGGGGAAAGCGAAAAGACCGAGACATACATGGTCGGCATGCATGCCTACCGCTTCCGCTATGCCAGGGTCAACGGCGGCTGGCGGGCCTATATCCTGCAGATGCCCGGGCTCAAAGGCCGGGACGGCAGCGGCCACGTCACCCACCGGCTCTATGACGGCGGAAAACCGTATGTGTGCTGGGACCGGCCGGTGCAGTCGTTAAAAGACATGCAGGCCATCTCCCACGTCTGGAGCCGGAATATCCAGACCTATATTGATACCGGGAAAAGGTTCGGCTGACATGGAACTTCACCGGCATCTGAACAGGGCAGGCCCGCTTTGAACTGAGCGGGTTTTCGCCTGTGTGGGTATGTTTTCTGTGAAACCAGGCAGACTGTGGTAAAGTATTGGCGAGGTAGTCAAGATGAATGTATTATGCAATCTGCTGATCCTGGCTCTGGAATCCATCGGCCTTGTCGGCATCCTGGCCGGCCATGAAAAAGGAAAGCTTCTGGAACATGGCCTGAACTGTCTGAAATACTATACGGTTTTATCCAACCTGATGGCCTGGCTGGTTGTCGTAATCAACCTTGGTTTCCTGTTTGCTTATGGAAACAACGTGCCTTTTCCCGCCTGGCTGGCCAGCCTGAACCTGATGGCGGCAGTGTCCGTCGGCCTGACCATGTTTACGGTGCTGTTTTATCTTGGAAAGCTGTATGGCTATCGGGAGATGCTGAAAGGGCCGAACCTGCACCTGCACCTGCTGGCCCCGCTGGCCATGATTGTCTGGTTCCTTTTCAGCCGGAATCTTCCTTCTATGCTGTTTGCCGAGACGCTGGCGGCAGTTGTCCCTACCATTCTCTACGGGATCGGCTATGTAGTAAATATCCTGAAAAACGGCGTGAAGAAGGGAAACCATACCAACGACTGGTACGGCTTTGCGGCCGGAGGGCTGAAAACCCTGCCGTTTGTGTTTATGATCATGCTGGCATCCACTTGGGTGATTGCCTTTTCCCTGTGGAAGCTGCGGTTCTGACATAAAGAACGGAATGCTGAAGATATGATGTGCGCTGGCTGAAGACAGGGCGCTTTTTTTGTTTCCGGGTCATCCTGAATTCGCATTAGAAATACTTATGAAATGAATCGGAAACGCAAATTGTTCCCGCAACGGATTCTGATTATTCTATAAGTGCAAAAAGGAGGATCAATATGGCAAGAGTACTGACGGTGTTTTATTCAAGAAAGGGCGAGAATTATTTTGGCGGATCCATCCGCTCCATCAGGACAGGCAATACGGCCCGGCTGGCCGGTTATATCCAGAAGGCTGTCGGCGGCGACCTGTTCGAGCTGGAAACCGTACGTGAATATGCAAAGGACTATCACAAGTGCACCGAAGAAGCAATGGCGGAAAAGAAAAGCAATGCCCGGCCGGCGTTAAAGAAGCTTCCTGAAAGCATCGCGGCGTATGACGTGATCTTCCTGGGCTATCCCAACTGGTGGGGAACGGCACCGATGCCTGTCTTCACCTTCCTGGATGCCTTTGATTTCACAGGCAAGAAAATCGTACCCTTCTGTACGAATGAAGGCAGCGGCTTAGGGACATCCGAGCGCGATATCAGAAAAGAATGCCCGACGGCCGAAGTGGCGGAAGGGTTATCGGTCAGAGGCTCTGATGCCGAAAGCAGCGAAGCAAGAACAGCAGCCTGGGCAAAGCGGCATATTTAATAAGAAGGAGGATACAATGATGACAAACGATTTCACATTCCAGAATACGACAAAGGTCCATTTCGGAAGAACATCCCTGCAGAAGCTGTCCGGCGAAGTCGTCAAGTACGGGCACTCTGTCCTGCTTGTATACGGCGGCAGCTTCCTGAAAAAGTGCGGCCTGTATGACAGGATTGTCGATGAACTGAAGAAAGAAGATATCACGATTTATGACTATGACCTGGTCAAGCCCAATCCCCGCCACACCGACATCAACATCGGCGGCAGAATGTGCAGGGAACATGGCATTGAAACAGTGCTCGGCATCGGCGGCGGCAGCGCCATCGATTCGGCCAAGGCAATTGCTGCCCTGGCTCTGGCAGATACGGAAAACTGCTGGGACCTGGTGACAGCAGGCAAGCCGATCACCAAAGCCCTGCCGATCTTCGCAATTCCTACCATGGCTTCCACCGGTTCCGAGATGGATGCCAGCTGCGTCATCTCAAACCTGGAGACAGAGGAAAAGAAAGGCTATAACGGCCCGGCAATCCGGCCGACGGTCACCTTTGATGATCCGACAAACACGTTCACAGTTCCTGCCTACCAGACTGCCTGCGGCGCGGTGGATATCATGTCGCATACCCTTGATACGAAATACTTCTCCAAAGATGACAAGATGGACATGCTTTACCGGATGATGGACGAGCATCTGGCAACCGTCGTCAGATGGGCACCGGTTGCTTACAACGAGCCGGACAATTACGAAGCCCGTTCCAACCTGATGTGGGCAGCGGCCTGGGCCTTAAACAGCTTTATGACCTGCGGCGTCCGTCAGGCGGCAAGCGTGCATGCGATGGAACATGAACTGTCGGCAGTCTACGACATGGTCCATGGCCATGGCATTGCCGTCCTGATGCCGAGATGGATGCGTTACATCCTGAATGAAGAAACTGCCCCGCAGATTGCCCGTTTCGGTTACAGGGTGTATGGCGTACCGGAAGATACCCCGGTCATGGAAGCTGCCGAAAAGGCAATCGAATGCACGGAAAAGCTGTATTTTGAAACCCTTGGCCTCAAGAGCAGGCTGCGTGACTTCAACATTGATGACAGCCGCTTTGAAGAAATGGCAAAGAACGCCTGCGGCAAGAACGGCGTGATCCGCGGTTATGTTGACCTGACCCCGGAAGACGTTATCAACATCTACAGGATGTGCCTCTGACAAGGCTGACGCCTGAAACAGCATGAAAGGAGACTGATATGCAGCAGTTTGAATTCATCAAAAAGAATTTCGGCTTTGGCTGTATGCGCCTGCCGATGAAAGACGGGGAAGTCAACCTGGAAGAAACCGCAAAGATGGTTGACTGCTTCATGGAACATGGTTTCAACTATTTTGATACGGCCCACGGCTATCTTTCCGGACGTTCGGAAACAGCGCTGAAAGCATGCCTGAGCAGCCGCTATCCAAGAGACAGCTATATCCTGACGGACAAACTGACGACAAGCTTCTTCAAAAAGGAAGAAGACATCCGCCCGCTGTTTGAAAAACAGCTTGCCGCATGCGGTGTGGATTACTTTGACTTCTACCTCATGCATGCCCAGAACTCCGTGCATTTTGAAAAGTATAAGAAATGCCGGGCATACGAAACCGCGTTTGAGCTGAAGAAAGAAGGCAAGGTTAAGCATGTCGGCATCTCCTTCCATGACAAGGCAGAGGTGCTGGATCAGATTCTGACCGAATACCCGGAAATCGAAATCGTGCAGATCCAGTTCAATTACCTGGATTATGAAAGTGCCTCGGTCGAATCCCGCAAGGTATATGAGGTCTGCGAAAAACACGACAAGCCGGTCATCGTCATGGAACCGGTCAAGGGCGGCAATCTTGTCCGCCTGCCGGAAAAGGCCCAGGCCATTCTGGATGAACTGCACGGCGGTTCCAATGCCAGCTATGCCATCCGCTTTGCGGCGGGTTTTCCGAACATCCGTGTCGTGCTTTCCGGCATGTCGAATATGGAACAGATGCAGGACAACGTCTCCTTCATGGCGGATTTCAAGCCGCTGAATGATCAGGAGATGGAAGCGGTGCACAGGGTATGCGATGTTTTCGCCTCTCTCAATATGATTCCGTGTACATCCTGCCGCTACTGCATCGAAGAAAGCACCTGTCCGAAAAAGATCCTGATTCCTGATATGTTTTCCAATTACAATACAAAGAAAACCTTCGGTGACTGGAATGCGGACTACTACTATAACAATGTCCTGACCCTTTCCAACGGCAGGGCATCCGACTGCATCAGATGCGGCATGTGCGAGCGGGTCTGCCCCCAGCATCTGCCCATCCGTGACCTGCTTGTACAGGTGAAAGAAGAATTTGAAAAGTGAGGAAGAATATGAAAAAGAGAAGACTTGGAAACAGTGACCTGCTTGTCAGCCCCGTGGGCCTTGGCTGCATGGGATTCTCCCATGCCTCGGGGGATCCGGTTCCGGAAGATATTGCCATTGAAACCCTGCGCCAGGCATATGAAGCCGGCTATGACTTCTTCGATACGGCGGAAGCCTATACCGGCATCTATCCCGACGGCAGGATCTCCTATAATGAAGAACTTGTCGGCAAGGCGCTCAAAGATGTCAGGGACAAGGTTGTGATTGCAACGAAGATGGGTGTTTCACACAATGCCGACCGTTCCCTCAGGCTGGACAGCTCACCGGAAACCATCCGCCGTTCGCTGGAAAAGTCGCTGGAACGGCTGGGCACAGATTATGTAGACCTCTATTACCAGCACCGGATTGATCCCAGGGTGGAACCGGAAGCGGTTGCCGAAACAATGGGCGAACTGATCAGAGAAGGAAAAATCCGTTACTGGGGAATCTCGGAAACAACGGAGGAATACCTGCGCCGGGCCAATGCCGTAACCCCGGTCACCGCGATTGAAAACCGCTATTCGATGATGGCCAGATGGCATGAAGCCATTTTCCCTGTCTGTGAAGAGCTGAACATTGCCTATGTTGCCTTCTCCCCGATGGCCAACGGTTTCCTGACCGGTGCCTACAATCCGGATACGAAGTTTGAAGGCAGCCAGGACTACCGGACAAACATGCCGCAGTATACGGAAGAAGGCTATGCCAAGGCAAAAGGCCTTCTGGACCTGCTTGCGAAAATGTCAGAGGAAAAGAACTGCACCCGGGCACAGCTTTCCCTGGCATGGATGATCAACAAGAAACCATACATTGTACCGATTCCCGGATCACGGAAAATTGAACGTCTGAAGGCGAATTTCGAAGCCGGCAATATCATTCTGTCCAAGGAAGAAATTGCGGCCATCGACGCCCGTCTGGACCAGATGCAGTTTGACGTCTTCGGCGGTCACAGCGCAAAGAAGTGATTTCGAGCGTACTCAGCGGAGTACGCTTTTTGCATCTTCGTATCTGATGGTATAATAACCGACAAGAGGTGACAGTATGCTTTTAAGACAGATCCAGTATTATCAGGCCGTTGTGGAATGCGGATCGTTCACAGAGGCGGCTGACAGCTGCCATATCTCCCAGTCCGCGATTTCCCAGCAGGTCAAAGCCCTGGAAGATGAGCTGGGTTTTGCTCTGCTGGTCAGGAAGAACAGGACGTTTGAACTGACGCCGGCAGGCAGGTACTTTTATGAGCACAGCCTGAAGATTACGGACAGCCTGCGGAAACTGGTCCATGAGACAAAGGCCATTGCCCTGGATGAAAAGGCCCGCATCCGTCTGGGCTATCTCAAGAACTACGGCGGCCATGAATTCCAGA